>JADFHU010000181.1 GCA_022567055.1 Planctomycetota bacterium | reverse complement strand
GTCACGAAAGCTATTGGGAAAGTGTTTGCGGACCACGATTTCTCCCTCTTCGGGTTCCACCTTTTCATGGATTCTCGCGCCGTCGGTGTCCGGTAGAAGGAACGTGGCATCGGGTCGCTTCGAAATATGTTGCACAAAAAATACCGGCGCGTGTGCCTTACGAAATGCCCTTAACAGTTGTCCGGCATGGCTGGCCGCCTCTTCCATCCCCACCAGTTCCATCGGGCCGCCGGGAAAGTAGTCGTTTTGAAGGTCGATCAGCAGGAGTGCTTGAGTCATAAGTGATTCCTCTTCATCCATGTCAGGTCACTGGCGCGTTCACGTGCCACGCGTTGCTCCGAACCCTACTCCCGGGTCAATGCATTGTCAATGGTTCCGTCAGCGGGCGAACGAGTGGATAAAAGAGCAGGATGGTCACCTCCGCCGAGGACTGCCAAAAAGAGCTAGAAACGCAAAATCTTCGATTTATTTGCCCTTTTCAGCAAAATTTCTTGATTCAGCCGCAAGCTTTGTTAATGATATGCCCCTAGCATGTCCGAATAGAGTCATTATCGGAATTAGAAACCTTTGTTGTTCATGGAGGACCACAAAATGGCCAAGAAAAAAGCCAGGAAGAAAGTAGGAAAGAAGAAGGCCGGCAGGAAGAAATCGATGGGCAAGGAGCCGCTGATTGTTGCCAGCAAGATCAAGGCATACATTAAGGCCAAAGGACTGATGACAGCTTCAGATTCGCTCGAAGCCATCAACGTGAAGGTCCGTACCCTGATCGATGAAGCCGCGGAGAGAACCAGATCCAACCGTCGTAGCACGGTCAAGCCACAAGATCTCTAGGATAAGACTATGATCAGAAACCGGCTCGCACCACTGCGAGCCAGTTTCTGTACTCCCTCTTGAACCACCTGCTTTCGCTCTCCTGGTCTATTTCCGTTTGATCCACCGAAAACGAAAGGTAGCGCGGATACGCTCTGTAAAACAAACGCCAAGCCCTTGAGTACTCGTACGAAAGTCGGCTTTGCGCAGCGCTTCAGGTGATGTCTTGGATCGGCGACGCCGCGGCCCGGCAAGCAGGGTTCCACCTAAGATGCCCAACAGTGTATTTCTAGACGTACGCAAAATCGTTGCTCCATTCCTATCGCTGCACAGCCCGCCTTAGATTCGCAAGCAGTTCATCGCCAGTGCGACTCTCAAATGAAGAGGTTCCGAAGAGTTGGTGTCTCTCCAAGATCTCTCTGTCCCTGTCGTAGTAGGCTTGCACACAGCCAACACCGCCTTCCACCACTCCGGCAAACGCGTGTCGGCAATCTAACAACCAAGCGCCCATCTCCTCTTCAAACTCGGCAGGATAGATCAAGCCCACCACACATTGACCTTCGTCAGCCTCCGCCAAATGGACCTTGGCCCTACAGGGGGGCTGATGCGTGACGGCCAGATTGATCAAGTGCCTATACTCTCTTCGTCCGGAATCCAGATCGGACGCATAGAAGAACATGCCCGCCTCTAGATGAAATGTCTCTTTGGGCAGTCCCTTGAGCTCAAGCTTGCCGTCGGGATGGGCCTTGTGGATCTTATAGACCTTCCCGTCCTGGTAGCGCTCGGACTCCAGCAACTCCGCCACCTCTTCGGCGGTAAAACCGAGTCCGGTGTGATCACCAAAGTCGAACACGTACAGGCCGCGATAACGCTCCGGTTTTTCTAAACGTGGTAGATGCATGGCAAGTATTATACGGTGACGCGCCATGCAACGCAATCCCGTTGAAGCACATGACCGCCTGGGGTCCACGTCGATGCCACGCGGCGGCTACAGAGCAAGATCGAGTGTCCTGACAGAGCCTAGTTTGGGGCCACAGGCAAGTGCACCTCATGAAGGACCAGAGCGCCGCCCGTCGTCTGTACCAACTGCGCCAGTGCTATGTTGTACTGCACCAGGGCCTGGGTAGTGGCCCGCGCTGCATCGGCGACTCCGTCTTGGGCCTGAAGCTTCACCAGCAGAAACTCGGGTGTGAGTCTTTCCCGTACTTGCTCTGTTTCTTCCAGGGCCAAGAGGTGGGCCAGAGCCGCTTCGGCCGCCTGCTGCTGAATGGCGATCTCGGCAAAGTTGGTGTGTACGCCACGAAGGCGTTCACGTGCCTGTGCGGCCACTTGGTCCGTTGTCGCCTGGAGGGTCGCGACGGCTTTTTGACGTTCGAACTTTCTGCTTTGCAATTCAGCCTTACGGACCCGATTGCCCAGTGGAACCTCCAACACCAGACCGATGCCAAAACTCTTGTGGAGCGTATGCTCCAGCAGGTCGTGGGCAGCGCCAAACTCCCGATCCAGGGTCTGGGTACTGGCGGAGGCCACCAGGTCGAGCCGAGGCATCTTTTGCCGGTTCGCCAGCATGAGGTTGATCTCGGCGATTTCAATCCGGGCGCGTCCTTGACGCAGGATCGGATTTCTCTGGAGGGCCCGCCGCAACACATCGTCGGCATTGATGACGTTCAGTGTTTCTTTGGGCCGGCTGGTCAGTTCGACGCGAATGTCATCGACGAGACTCATGCCCGAATCGGCCATGAGCCGAACCAGATTGTCCTGAGCGTCCATGACCCGCTTGTCGGCTTGCACAATCAAGGCCTGGCGGATGTTGACACTCACCTGGGCTTGCCGGATCTGCACATCGGTTGCGTCAATATCACGACGCCCCACCACCTTTTCCAGGGTCTGGGTCGCCCGTGCCAGTAACTGCTTAAAGGTCTCCAGGTCCTGTTGGGCCTGATAGAGCTGCCAGTAAGTGGCTGTCACCTCAGTGACCAACTCCTCCGCCCTGGATTGAAAATCGAGCAGTGCGACGCTGTGGCCCAGTTTTGCAATGTCGATCCCCGCCAAATTCACCCTTTTCCAGGCATCGCGGAGCAGCGGCTGTCTCAACTGAAACGCGATCACCGGTTCGAAGCGACGACTCGGCGTACGATTGAAGAGATCGTCCCAACTGTTGGTGAGCAGATAGCTGGTGGACCACTCTCCGCCCCACTCTGTTTTTTTCCGAAGACCGGACTCGAAGAGGGCCACCTCCGACCTGTTGATCTCGCTGATCGTACTGGTGGGTCTATTGGTTTCGTCCACGTTGGCCCGTCCGAAGAGTGTCCAATCAAAGTCTGCCTCGCTACGAATCACCTCCTGCTCGGCAATGGCCGGATCGAAACTCACCTCTCTAATCTGGGGACTGTTGGCCAGCGTGGCTGCGATCGCCTGGGCCAGCGAGATGTGCTGAGTCTTGACCGGGCCACTCGGTGACTCCTCAGAACTGATCTCCAAGGGGCCCAGCTGAGAGGTCCCTACGGCCCGCAATACATCCAAGCCCTCGGGGTCATTGGCGTCCGTCGGGGCCAGTCGTGTCTGCGGCCCCTGCTGAGCGATCGCCTCTTGATATCGCCGGGTGGCCTCTTGAAGCGTTTCAAGGCGATGGTGACGGGGACACCCAACCAACAATGCAGAGACGCATGCCAAGAGACAAACGGATCCCAGGCTGTGTCGGAAAACTCGATCTGTCTTCGAGCGGCCCTTTTTTCGCCTGGCCGCATCCGGCTGCATCGACGATAGAACAAACATCGCCTGCTTCGCCGTCTTTGCCAGCCGAAAAAATTGCTCGCTCTCGGGCCAACGACGGAGTTTTCCGACAAAGCCTAGGGTCATACCTAACAGGCTCCTCTATTCTTCACGTACCGGCGTGCACTGGACCTGCACATGCTCGCCGGCCGGCCGTTTGCTTGGATTGGGTACCTCTATGCGTACGGTCAACGTATTACTGGCCGCATCCGCGACGGCAGCGACGTGGATGACACGCCCTGTGACTGTGTTCGGATCCGGTGGGTAGAATGTGACGTTTAGCTGAGCCCCCGGCTTGATCAAGGCCGCCTGCACAATGGGGATACTGGCGTCAACCCACAGAGGGTCCGTTAGCACCACACGCATGACCTCTTCCAGAGCATTCACAGACTCCCCGGTCTCCACATGCTGCTGCGCAACAATGCCACTGATCGGGCTTCTGAGCTGCATCTGGTCGATACGGATCTGAGATTCGTGCAACTGACGCACAGCCTGATCATGCTCGAATCGAGCTAGATCGAGTGACAACTCCGCAATGCGAACATCCAGTTGGGCATGCTCCACTTCCAGCTCCGTGGCAGCGAAGAGTTGAGCCGCCTTTGTCAACTTCTTCAGATCGACCTTCTTCTGGGCCAAGGAGGCCTGACTGGCCATGATTTGGGTGAGATCTTCACTCTGTGCCTTGATCTGTGCCAATCGGGCCCGTTCCGCCCGATCGTCTAGGTAGGCCACGATCTGCTCGGCTTTCACCCTATCTCCATCTTTGAAGGGCATCTTGGAGAGACGGCCGGCTTGCACGAAGGACAGAGTCACATCGCCACTCGGCTTGGTGATGGCGCGGACCGCTGTACTGGACATCAAACCCAATCCCGTCGCGCCCTGCACAAAGGGCCACAGGCATAAAACAGCAAGCAGAGCGACGACGAAAGCTTGTTTAGGTAGCGTCAAAGTCATAAACCTCCATATTTGCTGACTTTCTCGGCTAATTGCCTTGAGACCAGTCAGAAAAACGGGGATGTCCCGGTTTCCGTTAAAATTCCCTTACGGCTGGGCAGCCGTTTGGCATCCTAGCCAGTCGCCTGTCTGCTGTCAATCTTCTCTGCGCCGTTTGTCCCGGTTTGTCCCGGGTCGGACCTGACTAAGCTGTTGCCCTAACAAACAGGTACACTAAGACCCCAAACACCCCGAGCTGGAACGTGAACCCTGAAGCACAACCGACTTGCTGAGGTCCGACCCGGATAATTTCCGGAGTTTAACCACTCATCAAGCTCTGAACCAAAGCTCCCACTGGCTTACAACATGAGGAAGTATGTCTCAAGACAAGGACGCACACGAAGGAGACGACGTGCCTCTGGAAAAGGAACGGTAGTGCCTGAAACATGCCGCGGCCATACAAGATCGGGGTCCCGCTGTAAGCGTCCACCGATGAAGGGCGCCAAGTTCTGTCATAGCCATAGTTGGTGTCGCCTATGGCGTATCCCTCGGTGGAGAAACAGCACGGGGCAATCGCAAAGTCCAGATCCTTCGGCTTCGCTCGGGACAGGGTCCGAACAGCTACGCCTGTGGTTTCGCCGAGAATGCTTGGAAGGGACAGTCTTTTTGAGAAACCGTCCGCCATCCTTGTTTCATCCCAATATGGGCCTGGTTCAATTCTGGGTTACACGACTCGACGTAGGAATCGCATTCGTACTCGTAATCGGCTTCTCGGCGTTCTCGATTACGAGCACGAGCACGAGCACGAAAACAGATCAGACGGACTGTTACCCATATGCACACTCTTGTGAACCAAGCCCAAATATGGGACGCACTTGAAACTCAAAATGTTCAGTTTAATCAGTGCCGATCCCTTAGGCTTCTTTCAGATTAGCGTTACCGCGTTTCCCTTGCCCGCGGCTAGCCTTCGCCTCCCTTGGGGCTGGCTCGAGACTTTAGTTTGAAATATGTGTCCTTGTATTCCATACTATCACTCTTAAGTCGCCGGGCAAGCCCGGCACAGGACATGGCGTCAGGCGGCCCATTCATTGGCACGATGCAGGTACCTATGAACTTCGATGAGATTGACCGTTCGATATCCGCGTTTATGCGTCGCTGGGGAATCCTTGCCTTACGCGTTTCGTTGGGCATCATCTTTATCTGGTTCGGCGTTCTCAAACCACTTGGCTTGTCGCCGGCAGAGCCTCTTGTCATCGCGACGGTCCGTTGGCTCCCCTTATTCGAGGGCGAGATGTGGCTGATCCTCATAGGATGGTGGGAAGTTGCGATCGGAATAACGTTTCTCTTTCGAAGAACGATCCGACTCGCCATTGCGCTCCTAGCGCTACAAATGGTCGGGACATTCATGCCTTTGATCCTCCTTCCTGCCGTCACCTTCCAAGCAGGACATCTGCCCTATGGACCGACGATGGAGGGCCAGTACATTATCAAGAACCTGCTGATCATCTCTGCCGCTCTAGTTGTGGGTGGGACCGTCCGCAGAAGCGCAGAGGCATCCTAGCGGGATAGGGGTCCTGGTCTGTCACACAGCCACAACGGCTCAGCCGAACTGTCGCGGAACTGATCGGCTATCGTCCGGACTGGGCCGGCCCATGGGTCCGATTGACGCATAGGACGAGGCGTTGGTGGCGGGCGCGCCGGAGAGTGCCAAGCCTTTCCTGAAGAGCCCCAACACGACGGGCTATATGTGGGAACAGGAACACAAACCCTTCGGCATGAAAAGAAGGCCCCGGCATCAATCCGAGCCGTCGGGGCGATCGGTAGTGATCGCAGGGTCAAAAACGATCTTTTTGTCGGCGCAGGCTAGCAAACGCCTCGATGCTGGTTGCCTGCATGAAGAGGTTGGTTCGCTTCTCCTGCCCAATCGTCGAGGGAACGGTTGGATGGCCCTGGGCCAAGGCCTGCTCGGCCGCGGCGAGGGCATCTTGAATCGCTTGATTGTCAGGTTCGATGGTCAGCGCGAATTGATAGTTCTCGACGGTATACTCGTGACCACAGTAGACCTGCGTGTCGTCGGGCAGGGCCTTGAGTTTTTGAAAGGCGTCATACATCTGTTCGGCCGTGCCTTCGAAGAGCCGACCGCAGCCCCCCACGAAGAGGGTGTCTCCTGCCCACAGTAGGCCCGACGCCTCGCCTGCCCCGGGCAGGCGGTAGTAACAGACCTCCGTGCGCGTGTGCCCCGGCGTTTCCATCGTCTCGATCGTTGCCGGCCCGAGCTGGATGGCCTGATGCTCAGTAACGACCTCGTCCATTTCGGGGATGCGGGCCGCGTCACTGCCATAGACTTTGCAGCCGGTCTGGCGTTTGAGCCCTGAGATGCCGCCCACATGGTCCCCGTGGTGATGCGTCACCAGGATGGTCGTGAGCCTCAGGCCGTTAGCATCGAGTGCTCGCAGGACAGACGCGGCGTCGGGCGGATCCACGACCAGGGCCTGGCCGGGCATGTACTCGTATAGGGCCACCAGATTGTCGCTGAAATCGGTCAGTATGATCATCTCTTTGCGGTCCCTTCAGGGTCAGCGACCAGCGTGATCGTCTGCGAGAGATCCCCGACATGCAGATCGAAGTCACCAGGTTCCCAGACCGGTGCGTTCTCAACTCCGATGAAGCTAAAGGCCTCGGGCCTGAGCAAGAATTTCACGATTTCGCTTTGCCCCGGTCGCAGTTCGATCTTCTGGAACCCGCGCAGGCGTCTGACCGGCGGCGTGACAGTGGCGACCTGATCGGATACGAAGAGCTGAACAATCTCCTTGCCCGCTTGCTCCCCTACGTTGGTGACTTCCACAGTCACGGTCACCGACTCGGTCTGTTTGAATTCGAAGCGATCGGCGTTGAGGCCCCGGTAGGCGAAGCGCGTGTAGGAGAGTCCATGCCCGAAGGGCCACTGGGGATCGAAGTGGTTGGGTGGGGCCTCCTCACTGTGCTTGTGGTCATAGGGGGTAAACATGCCGGTGTGTTTGGGGTAGGTGAAGGGGAGTTTGCCACTGGGATTCACGTCGCCGAAGAGTGCGTCCGCGATGGCCGTACCACCCTCCATGCCGGGGAGATAGGCCAGCAGGATGGCCTGAGCCTGATCGACAATGTCACGAACAATGCGGGGTCTACCCTGAGTCAGCACGACGACGATAGGCTTCTCAGTCTCGGCCAGGACACCGATGAGCGTCCGCTGAGGCTCGGAGAGGGTAAGATCAGTGATGTTGCCGGGCGTTTCGCAGTAGCTGGGCTCCCCGAGGCAGGCGATGATGACATCCACCTCCGCGGCCAGGTGCAGGACCGCGTTCAGATCCTTGACGCTGTCGAACCCCACGCCGGGGGCATATTTGACATGGTCCGACCCCAGCTTCTTCTGGATGGCTTCCAGGATGGTGTCTTTTTCCTGGGGATAGAGCGATTCCTGGTCGCCCTGCCGGGTCAGGGTCCATCCCCCATTCATCGTCGAGAGCAAGTCGGCGCCGGGCCCCGTGACCAAGACCCTGGCGGTCTTGGCGAGGGGCAGTCTTGACTGCTCATTCTTGAGCAGTGTCAAGCACTCGCGGGCCGCTCTGAGGTTGAGGCGTTGTGCCGATGCTGCGGCAAACGACTCGACCAGATCCGGATCCGGGTAGGGCCTCTCGAAGAGGCCAAGCCTGAACTTCACGCGGAGGATTGCCCCCACCGCCTGGTCAATGCGTGCCATGGGGACTTCTTCCTTTTCGACGAGATCGATGAGGTGCACGCAGAAGTCGTAGTCGTAGGGGACCATGCTCATATCAATGCCCGCCATCACGGCCATCTTGACCGCCTCCCTCTGGCTGGCGGCCACCTTCTCCCGCTCATAGAGGTTCATGATGTCCTTCCAATCGGAGACGACGAAGCCCTTGAAACCCAGTTCCTCGCGGAGGATCGTGCGAAGATAGTAGGGGCTGGCGTGCACGGGCAGACCGTTGATCTCCGAGGAGTTGACCATCACCGTCGCGACGTCCGCCCGCACGGCCGCGGCAAAGGGCTTCAGAAACAACTCTCGCAATTCGCGATCCGAGATGCCCGCCGGTGTGCGGTCCTGTCCGGACCGGGGGACACTGTATCCGAGGTAGTGCTTCATGCAGGCCGCCACTCGGCGGGAATCGGAAAGGACTGAGCCCTGCGATCCTTGGATAGTGGCGACGCCCAGGACGGAGGCCACGTAAGCATCCTCGCCATAGGTTTCGAAGTGACGTGACCAGAGGGGTTGACGCGCCAATCCCAGCACGGGGTTGAAGTTCCAGGGGATGCCGGCGGCACGGGTTTCGAGGGCGGTGACCTCCGCGCCGGCCTTGACCAAGTCGATGTTGCCGGTGGCAGCCATGGCGATGTTTTGTGGAAAGATCGTCGCGCCCCGAACATAGTTGGCGCCGTGCACGGAATCGATGCCATAGAGG
>JADFHU010000820.1 GCA_022567055.1 Planctomycetota bacterium | reverse complement strand
CAACTTGTAGGCCCGGTCGAAGGCATACTCGAGGGTGGCGGGGACGCTCCCGCTGATCCACATGTCGGCTGGGGAGGTGCCATGGAGATCGTCCGCCAGACCCGAACCGTCGACGGTCTTTTCAGGCCCGGAAACGCCGAAAGAGCTAGAGGCCGTGGCTGTGACGTTGTCAATGGGAATCGAGAGGGGCTCTACCTCGAAGTTCCAGACATCACCCTTATAGACGGCAAAATCCGGGGCGCCGTTGACTTCATCCACACGCCAATAATACGTCTGTCCAAAATGGAGACGTCCGGGATCAAAGCTGTTGGCGTCCTGACCAGGGCTCACCAACACGTCCATGGGATTGGCTGACGACGCATCGTTCACGTCGTCGAAGGCAATCCCAAAATACACATCATGGGTGTTCGCGAACTCCCCCGGCGTCCAGCTTAAGCTACCATCTCTCCCCACATCATTCGCATCAGGAGCCGGGTTTGGGTCAGAAGCCGATTCCAGGCCGCCGCGCAGGCTTTCGGGAGGACCGTCTCCTGTCGGCGTATCAGCGCCGTCCGTGGTCAGCACGATCCGGTCAACCTTAAATGCCGCCTCACGCCGACGCAAGTTGAATGTGTGCAGGCCGGCGGTGACATCGATCGATCCCAAAGACTTCCAGATCCACTGGTTAGCGTCGCCTGTGTTGTCGTTCGAGCCATTGCCCACGCCGTCCAGACCGACCCAACAGGAATTGCTGGCCCCGCCGATCGTGTAGCGACGGATCCATACCGAGTAGGTGCCTGAAGTGGAGAAGTCAATCTCGTAGGTGACCTCACAGGCATTGTCCCACGCGCCATTCGTGCCTTGAGGGCCGGGTGTATCCGCATACCCGCTGCCGACAAAGCCGTCCTGCGTGTTGCTGATGCGCCACTCATAGTTGTTCTCATCCGTGCGTCCGTCTGCCGCGTGATAGTTTTCTCCCTCCATCACAACCACACCGCCGACTTCTAGGAAGGCCTCGGTGCCGGCGTCAGCGCTGCCCGTCGTACCCAGAACCAGAACAAAGGAAATGAGATAAAACAGTTTTCTAGTCATAATTGACCTCCTTCATGGTGCACCATTAGATTTTGAAATGCTTACGACGAGAAACATGAAGCAAGAAGTGGGAATTGAAATGTACTTAGATATGTTCCGTCCTCCATTCATGGGACCCATGCAGTATAAGGGCCTGCTCCTTGAAGGAACAGGCCCTTTGAACGATCCATTCAATGACGCTCGGTAAGGATTAAGGTTGCTCAAACGGTTCGGTTCGACCGGCCATGCCGGCAACCTCTGCTGCAGACAATGCCCGATGATAGATTCGAAGGTCGTCCACGTCACCGACAAAGTAGCTGGGAGTCCCATTTAACGTTCCATTAAATGTCGTGGCCTCCGAGTTAGCACCCACGAAACCATAACGTGGGGTGCCGGACCCAAACGTGCTGCCTCTGGTAGCCGGCGCTTCGTGATAACCATCGATGAAGATCGTGGACGTCCCATTGTCGAATACGCCGGCCACATGATGCCATTCGCCGTCATCCACTCGGGATGAGCTGCCGTAATCGAGCTGCCCGGCGTCGGTCATCACGTCCCAACCGACCTGGCCCGGACCCGCACCGGCAAGATTTATCTCAAGACGCCAGTAGTTATCGCGGTCAAAGGAGGCAATTATCTGGTCGTCCTCAGTATCCGTCCGTATCCAGGTCGTGACGGTCACCTCCGGCAAGCCGCTCGAATCGTAAAACAGTCCGTCAATCGCCACATAGGCATTGATGCCATCAAGACGAAGCGCCTCGCCGCTAACGCCGGGCACGAAGTTGGTCACCCCAACGAGCGTGCCCGGGCTCTGGCCGGTGCTGTCCGACGCATCGCCGTCAAAAGCGTAGTGAGCGACCAGGGCCTCATCGCTCGGCTCTGTGGGCGTGACCACCACCCGCGCATCGGCCGTCAGTTGGATTTCGTCCACGTACACGACGCCCGAGCCGTTGCCCTCGATGCCGATGGTCAGAGATGTCACTCGACTCAGAGTCGATGCACTGATACTCGACAGGGGAATGGTCCACTTGTTCCAACCCAAGTGCATCAGGTCGGAGGAGGCCCCGTCATAGGACACCTTGGTGTCGTTGATCTTGAGGTACAACTGGCCACCCGTGTTGGCCGGGCTGCCCCGGAAGAAGAGTACCAGACTCTGGACACCGTGCTTGCTCCAATCCATGGCGGCATCAAAGGTACGCTTGGCCT
>JADFHU010000819.1 GCA_022567055.1 Planctomycetota bacterium | reverse complement strand
GGTGAATCTGGAGGTGGACATGACGAACCTGACATCTTCCCAGGCCTCGCCTGTGGCGGTCACGGTGTCGCGGCATGACAAGAAGAGGGTGATGCGTCTAATCGTCGATGATCCCCAGAAAAGATGGAAATATCGATCCAATTTCAGTGTGGCATATGGCGCTCTCAATACCAAGCACGATGCCGACTATCACTACCGGCTTCCCTTCGAACCGGGCAAGGCGTACCGCGTAATACAGACCTTTGGGGGCCGTGTGAGCCATCAGGGCGAGTCGGAGTATGCGGTGGATTTCGCGATGCCGGAGGGGTCACAGGTATGCGCCGCACGTCCGGGCCGTGTGGTGGCGACCCAATCTTCCTCTAACACCGGAGGACACGAGAAGAAGTTTCGAGATGAGGGCAATTTCATCTACATCCGGCATGCCGACCGGACTTTGGGCGTTTACGTCCATCTTGAGAAGGACGGCGTGCTGGTGGACGTCGGCGACTATGTGCGTCGGGGACAACTCATCGGCCTATCGGGCAATACGGGCTGGTCTTCTCGACCACACCTGCACTTTGGTGTCTATAAACTGATCGGCGGCGAGATGGGGGAGAGCTTTCCCTTTCTATTTGAATCCAAGAGAGGGCTGGTAAAGGGTCCCCTGCTGGGTAGGGCGTACTCAGTGAAGCAATGAGAAGACGGTCGGTCTGATGCCGGAGTCGCGGTCGGTGCGTTTGTCAGAGCGTCTCAAACGAACTTATTCCTTCATTTCAAGATTAACTTTAATCGGGCCACCTCTCATAATCTCTTTCTTGACCTCGATGTACTCCTCTTCTGACATTGCCCCAGTGTCCCTGGCTTCCTTTAAATCGAGGAGTTCCTTCCCAATCGTGGTTGTGCGGTTGTAGTGCATCGTTCCCTTGTTAAACATAGCACAGCCGGTCAAGCCGGCTAGCATAGCGAGGCCCAATAGTATTGGCAGCAGCTTTGATGTCGTCATCAATTAATTCCTTTCTATCGTTGGTTTCAATGGATTATGCTACAGTTTCTCGACAACTCCCCAAAGAGATAGCCCTATTAAAGAGGCTATTCATTCTCATCCAGGCTAAGGGGCTTCGGTAAAGATCAAGCCGTCATCAAGCTCTGACGCATGAGCACCTAGTGCGGACCCGTATGCTACGTGGCTCGAGGTCTAAAGACCCCGGGATACCCGATTAGCTTTTGTCCGAGACCTGCACGCTTTATGTTAGGGATCGGCAAGAAATAACTAGGACAATTTGGGGTCCAAGTGTGCCCCATATTTGGTCGCGCCCAATTGAGCGAAACCACAGGCGTAGCTGTTCTACGTAGCGGATTTCGCGATTGAGAAGCGTTCAAAGATGGGGTGCAATTGGGCGTTCAAAAGTCCAAGTTATCTCTTGCCGGTCCCTTAGGGCGTGACGGGCCAGTATACCCAATCGCCATGGGCTCCATGCTTGTGTTTTATTCCTTCTGCCGTCACGGCGGGCCGGCCGCCATCGTCTTTCATGTCTTCGCCTTGGCTGTAGAGGAGGAATCCCTCATCTGTGCGCTGATACGCTAATGGTCCGTCACTGTAATAATCGCGCGGGATCGAGCCGACGAGCCCGGCTTGGAGGAGTTCTTCCAGTGTGGTTGGCAATGTGCCCTGCGTGGCATGATAGTGTTGGATGCCGATGATCGCCAGCGTGGCTTCGGTGTCCGTTTTCAGTCGCCAGCCCAGTTCAGCGACACGCGTCAGGGCCGGTCCTAACGTATCCATATACCAGAAATCATGGGTGTCTTCTGAATCCGCAGGTCTCTCATGTAGCTGCCAGGGAGACAGACCTGATTGTGCCTCCACCCGTTCATAGAAGGTATTGATCTTTTGGGTGATTTCTTGTCTGTCCGAGAAGTCAAATAGAAGCAGGTCCTTTAACAATGAAGTCGTAGATGAGGCGGCCAGAATCATGCCGCTGGCTAAGACACGACCATTGCCCCGGCCGTCATCGGTAAAGCATCGCTGGACAAGATCATTTATCAAGGCTTTTTCAAAATCCGCTGGCATGAATGGTTTGTCGGATCGGAGAATCGCATCGAATTTCCGGTAGGTTGAGGCCAATAGAGTTTCGTTGACGTCAGCCACCTCCAACACACGCAGTGTAGATCTGTGCCCAAGTGCGGCGATGGCCACGCCCCCCATTTCTTCGATCAAAAAGCCTGTACTGGCCATGAAGCGACCGCATTGGATTAAGGCCACACAGTCGGCCAACGCCTGA
>JADFHU010000180.1 GCA_022567055.1 Planctomycetota bacterium | reverse complement strand
TGCCCGGTACAGACCTGGTCTTTCAACCCGAAGATATGGCCGCCTACGAAAACGATGCGTGGGACATCCGCATCTCTATCGGCACCGGCCCTTTAGAGGAGGCCTATTATTGTACGGTCGAGGATCCCAAGGCTAAGGACGCCACGATCCAGCAACTCCTGGATCGCTATGCCTTGAATCCGGAACGAAGGGATCATTTGGATACTGCGGAATATCCAGAACTGCCATTCTTACTGGATGAACTGCTTCAATATCGTCACAATGCCGCCCAGGGTCTGATCGAGCTCGAGTACTATGTCAATCACAACCCGGATCCCCACCCGATTTCATTGCGTGACAGTGCCCGATCGTATTTAAGTGGGTGCACGTATCACGACCAATCGCATGACTACCTGATTCTTGATCTGGTCATTGTCGCCAAGGTTCCGGAGATCAATGAACCTGAGCGTCTGGAAAAACAACGCCTCTACGGCGACTTGTTTATCCTGTTTCTACTGGGTCACCACGACCGGAAGGGACCACGCCACTTTAAGAAATTGGTTTCCCAAGGGCCTATACGAGCCTGCTACGAGGTCACGGCTCGTCAGGAGATGCGGCTACTAAGACAGACCCTGGACAAGCTCGAAATGCTGGGATATATCGAAGTCTCGCGACCCTTTGACAGTCTTGAAAAGACATCCTTCTCGCTGGCATTGACGGAACCGGGCCAATCGGAGATCCGTCTACTGACCCAAGAAGCGGAGGAGGCCTTCCAGCGCTATGATGTATTCGAATCCGTCTCCATTTCCCCCTGTGCTTTAGGGGTCCCCGATGGGTTTGATGCCAGAATACAGATGATGGAATACGAGGGGGTAAACCACGAGCGTTTGGTCTACCTGTTGGTCCTGCTGGAGCACAAGGAAGAGCTGATGGGCGCTAAGGACTGGTATGAGCAATTCACCCGTTTTGAGTTTTATGAGAGGGTCCAAGCCGCCTTGGCGTTCAAAACGAACTTCGCCAGAGAGGTCGTGGAAGCACTGAAGGAACTGGCCCAGTGACATCCTCGGCGCTCTTGATTCTTAAGGACCGCAAGGGAAATGGAGATCAGTATACCCTGCAACTACCTGCCGACATGGCGACCTGGCGGATAGACGGATTTCTTGACTTTGTGACGCACGGCCATGCTCAACGGCAACAGGCAGGATACCTCGCGCAACCCGCAGACCCGCTTCACTTTGAGCGCTTGCGACTCATGTTGACAAAACCCGAGATCACCTTTAACCGGCCCATTACATTCGCGCAACATGGTCACTCCCTACGTTCCACGGATTGCTTCGACCTCTCCCAATCGGTCAATGTTGTCTCGCTCGACAGATGTGATGATCACGATCGTCCGCCCCTGTCCGCAATATCCACATGCCAAGCCGGTCGGCGGGCTTTTGGGTCGTGTCAAAGTCAAATCATCGAGTCCTTTGACCAGGCATTCGACTTTGGCATTTACCCTATCCGGGCACAGGACAGCACGCCGATCGAAACGCTTGCGCAGCTCATGGGTTGTTTTGACGAGGCCTTGGACGAGACGAATCAGCTTCGTTTCTTTTACCGAGTTGCCACCCTCATCCACACCCTTCCTTTCGAGACGATGTCAAAGATTCAGGCCGGCATTCAGTTTCGCACTGGCTGGGAAATGTGGGTGATGGCCCGTCAAGGATGGGGCGGGGTTTGCGCGGAAAAGACCGGCATGCTGAAGTGTGTCTGCGATCTGCTCAGGGTGGCCAATCATCCGGTGATTGGTTCCGAATCCAGCATCCCAGACGACATAAGCACCTTGGTGCAACGATATCTGGAATCCGAAGGACAAGAGGACCTGCCCATCTGGATTCAACATCATATCCTGGAAGTGTGCCTGGCAGGCAAGCGCTATCTGATTGATGCAACCGGCGGTAATATTCCCTTGCTCTTCCTCGATGAGCAAGATGCTTCGGCGTACTTCAATGGCGCTACGCGATCCAGGATGGTCTATCGAACGGAGCGACTCCATCTTAGCCGCGTATCGGAGTGGGTGGGCGACGCGCTATTGACGCTGAACCAATACCACGTACCCGAGCTACACCTTCAGTACATTTTTAAACAGGGCTTAGGGCTTAGCATTGGCCCTAGTCTCTTCCTGGGCGTGTATTTTGACTGGGGTGGAGAACGGTCCAATCTGCAGCAGAACTACTATGCCTCCCTCGCCAAGCACGCCGGGTTTCCCTACCCCCGATTCATACACCCAGAGAATCTGGATGCAATCCCCAACGAAAACCTACGCAAGCAATTGGAAAACACCCTTGCCGCGCTACGTGTTTTCTACCAGAACAAAAACTTCACCGGCGATTTTACCTTCGTCATACAGCCTATTCTGGACAACTTCTGGCGCCGGCCACGTGTGACCCGAGCCGTATGGAATTGTGTGCAGGAGATGACAACAAATGGACCGTGATCATGGATGCCCGTAGGCATGTTCGGTCGTCGATACGCTGTTTTTGGGGCAGGCACAATCTAACGATCATGGTGCTGTGCCTTCTGTCTGCGTCTCTGTATTACACGATTGGAGTACAGCGCATGCTGGAGCGCTTTCATTCCAGCAATCCCGACGCTTTTGCCACCGGCGATATTGTGACCGTTGTGGGCGTGATAGACGGTGATGAGTTGCTCATCGAGAACCAGGAAGGTGTGCCCACACGATTGCGCATCCTTGGGATCAAATCATTCAGTCCCACTCTGAGCGATCCCTTGCTATCGGAATACGGCAAGATCTGCTTTGATTATCTACAAGCACGGGTCACCCATCAGCCCGTTCGCCTCGAGATTTCAGAAAAAGTTCTGGATACCGAGGGGCGATTGCTAGGAACTTTGTTTCTTAAGAATCCACAAGGTGAGTATACGATCGATCTGGCGCGCGATCTTGTGGACAAGGGTTACACGCTGGTCTATACCCGGTTCCGTTTTGGCAAGATGGCCGACTACCTAACGGTCCAACAGGGGGCCAGAGCCAATTACAATGGTTTCTGGAGCAATGATATTGTCAGCGCCCGATCCTTGGCACTCCTTAAATTATGGGAAGAGGAGGGTGCTGGTGGTTAATATACTGTTTCATTTTTACCGCAGAATCAATAAAGTCTTTCGCGCGCGCGTCCTTCAGATGATAATCCTGTTCGTTGTGCTGGTCTGCTATTCCGCCAGCGGTTACATGTACCATGAACTTCCGGGCAATCCGGATTTGACCTGGATCGATGCGTTATGGTGGGCCGTAGTCACCATGACAACGGTGGGCTATGGGGATCTTTTTCCAGTGACCCTATGGGGTCGTATTCTTGTCGGCTTGCCCACCATGCTCCTGGGCGTGGGTGTGTTAGGTTATATGCTATCGCTCGTGGCTACGGCCATGCTCGAGTCAAAGATTATGGAGGCAAAAGGCATGAAGGACATACTGTATTCCAACCATATTATTGTTTGCAATTTCGTCAATCTTGACAAAACACTTAAGCTCATCACGGAGCTGAACAGAGATCTGTCAACGCAGGAAAATGCGATCGTGGTGATCGATGAAATTATCGAGGAATTGCCTGCGGAACTCCTGGAACACAACGTTCAATTCGTCCAAGGGGACGCTTCCCGCAAGCATGTCCTAATGAGGGCGAATGTCTCCGAAGCCCAATCCGTCCTCATTCAAGCAGATCCCAATCGCCGCGTCGAGTCAGACAACCGCAATTTGAAAATCGTCCTGACCGTCGAGAGTATTTCCCGGTCCATCAAAACCGTTGTGGAATGCCTAGACCCGGAGAACCAAGTCTATTTCAAACGTGCCCACTGTGATGCCACTGTCTGTATCTCCTCCTTGGCCGGCCAGATGATGGTGCAGGAACTACAGGATCCGGGTGTAAGTGATATCGTAGCCGAGCTAACCAGCAATACCCACGGCAAACAATTCTATCTGGTTAAAACTGGCGGATCGAAGCGAAGCTATGAGGCGTTGTGTCTCGAATATGAATCCACCGAAACCAAGCTGATTGGCATCCGCCGGGCCGACCAAAACCACATCCTCCCCAAGGCAGACTTCGTGGTGCACAATGGAGATCGAGCCATCATTGTCGCCACTCATCGACCCACCTAAAGTCTTGCTTTCAATGCACAAAAGCTTACGTTAGATTGAAAACGTAAGAGAGGAGCCGGTCATGGACAAGATATTCTCGGCACGATTGGACGAGGCCGTTATCCGGAGAATCGCCGCCTTGGCTCAACGATTGGGGACAAGCAAAAAGGCGGTGGTTGAGGGAGCGGTTTGGATGTACGCCGAAAGCGTGAATGCCCGTGAAAACGTCGACGTGTTTGATCAAACTTCGGGTGCCTGGCAGCGCCAAGAGTCGCCGTCTCAAACGGTAAAGAAGGCCCGGCAAGCATTTCATATCGCCATGAAAAGGCATGCCGCGAGAGCCTATGTTGATGCAGACGTGGTCTGCAAGAGGGCTTGGTAAGATCCCTAAACCAGGGCAGAGGTCTTGTGCCAAAGCCGTTCGAGATCGTCGAGGGCCATGTAGAGGCAGGGCACCAGGAGCAGCGTGATGGCGGTCGCGAAAACGATGCCATAGCCCAGGGAAAGTGCCATGGGAATGAGGAAACGGGCCTGGCGGGAGGTCTCGAAGATCATGGGGGCGAGTCCACCAAATGTGGTCAAGGTCGTCAGGATAATGGGACGAAAGCGCCGCACACCGGCCCGGTGAATGGCGTCGAAGGCCGTCGATGCCACGCCCTCGCGGCGTAGACGGTTGGCATAGTCGATCAGGATCAGGGAATCATTGACCACCACACCCGAGAGGGCCACGATGCCCATGAAACTCATGAGGCTGAGCGCATATCCCATGATCATGTGGCCGAGCACGGCGCCGACCATGCCAAAGGGAATGGCGGCCATCACGATGAGTGGTTGTGCATAACTCCGGAAGGGAATGGCGAGCATGACATAGATCGCCATCATGGCGAGAATGAATCCGGAAAACATGCTGTCCATGCTCTCACCCATACTCTGTTGACGGCCCGCCCAGCGGAAAGACAGGCCAGGGAAATCGGCGACGAGTTGCGGCAATGCGGCCTCCTCCAAGGTCGCCTTGACCTGGGACGTCTGTTCGATGGGGACGACGTTGGCCGTGACCGTCACGGTGCGGCGACCGTTGCGGCGTTCAATCGAGGTGTAGGCACGACCCCGATCGACCTCGGCGACGTGCATGAGCGGGACATCGGTCCCCGCCGCGGTGCGAATCAAGAGCTGCTCGATGTCATACTCGCTGGAGCGTTGTTCCTTGGGCAGTTTCACATAGAGACGTACTTCGTTGCGGCCACGTTGTTGTCGAATGGCCTGGGCACCAAAGAAAGCGTTACGCACCTGACGGGCAATGTCCTGGGCGGTCAGTCCCAGGATCTGCCCCTCCGGCTTGATGCGGAAGTTGAGTTGCTGTTTGCCGGGCGTATAGCCGTCGTCGATGTCGGTTACGATCGGATAGCCCGCCAGCACCTCGGCAAGCCTGGCGCTGGCCTGGTCCAGGGCATCGATGTTACGATGACTCAGTTCGATGCTCAACGCGGCGCCGGATCCCGGGCCGCCCCGGTCCGCTTCGAAACGCAGGGATTCGAGTCCCGGCATCTGGCCCACCTTCTCCCGCCAGCGGCGCGTCACCTCCCCGGTCGTTAGAGGACGGATCTCCGGTCTGGTGAGATAGATGTAGGTCTCTACTCGGTTTTCTTCGATGCGGGTTAAAACACCCTCGCTGAGTTCCTCCTGGCCGTTCTCCGCCACCATCTCTTCCGCCCGGGCGACCAGGATGTCGGCGAGGGCCTGCACCTTATGCGCCGGACTGCCGAAGGGCAGGACCGCGGTCACTACGGCGACATCGGCCTCCACCCGCGGCATCATGATGACGCCGATCCGTCCATTGGCCACAAAACTCAGGACCACTATGAAGACGGCGATACTCGCCGCCACGGTGACATAACGGAATCGCATGCAAAAACCGAGGAAGGGCGCAAAGAACCGGTGCACAAATCGTAGAAAGCCGCGACTGAAGGCCTGTTGCATGCCGTGCAACTTTCGTCCCACCCAATGATGGGGGTCGGCCTGAGCGTGTGAGAGATGGGCCGGCAAGATCAAGAGCGCCTCGACCCAGGAAATCGCAAACACCGTGATCACGGTAATGGGAATGACCTTCCAGATCTTGCCCATCACCCCCGGGATAAACATCAGAGGCAAGAAGGCCACCATGTTGCTCAAAATGCTGAAGGTCACCGGCAAGGCCACATTGCGGGCGCCGAGAATGGCGGCGTCCACCATGTTGCTGCCCTGCTGCCGGGCCTCGTATATATTCTCGCCTACCACGATGGCATCGTCGACCACAATGCCCAAGGCCACAATGAAGGCAAACATGGAGATCATGTTGATGGTGACACCCAGATGAGGCAGGAAGAGAAAGGCCCCGAGAAAAGCGGTGGGGATGCCCATGGTCACCCAAAAGGCGAGCTTGAATTCGAGAAACAGACCCAGCAGACCCAGGACCAGTATCAGCCCCAGGCAGGCGTTGCGGAGCAGCAGGTGCAGCCGTTGACGGTAGATGCCGGCGCGATCGCGATTGATGGTCCAGTAGATGCCGGGCGGAAGCTGCCCTTCGATTTGAGCCATGGCGGCCCGAGTGGCATCGGAGATGCCGATTGGCGTCTCCCTTCCCACCCGATAGACCGCCAGACCAATGGCCCGTTGACCATCGTAGTAGGCCTCGCGATCGGCCTCTTGAAAGTCATCGGTGACCTGGGCGATGTCACTTAGTCGGACAATCGCGCCCTCCGGCGAGCTGATGATCGGTAGATCGGCGTACTCGCGGGCCCAGTCGCGACGTTCCTTGACTCGCAGCAGGATGTCACCCCCGAGCGTCTCGACCGTGCCCCCGGGGATTTCGATCGCGCTCATGCGAATCCGATTGGCCACCTGGGCCAGGGTCAAGTCGTAGCGGCGTAGCGTCTCTTGATCGATTTGGACATGGATCTGATATTCCCGCACCCCGCGCAGTTCCACCTGCGTGATTTCCGGGTAAGCGAGAAGACTGTCTCGCACCTGCTCGGCCAGTTCCCGCAGCACGCCTTCACTGGTATCGCCGTAGAGCTGAATCTGCAGGACCTCGCGTCGGCTGATGAGCATACTCACTTCCGGACGCTCGGCGTCTTGCGGGAATGTCACGATGCGATCGACGGCCTGCTTGATGTCCTGGTAGACGCGCAGGGTGTCGGCGCCCTCCTGTAGTTCCGCGAGCACCGTGCCGAACCCCTCGCCCGCGGTGGCCCGCAGCTCTTTGACGCCGTCGAGACCGCGAATCGACTCCTCCACGGCCAAGATGATCCCCTGCTCGACCTCCTCGGGACTCGATCCCGGATAGGGCACGGAGACACTGACCGTGTCCATTTCGAACTCGGGGAAGACCTCCTTCTTGATGGTACGGGCAAAGAAGAAGCCCCCGACCAGGCAGACCACCATGATTAAGTTGGGTGTCACCCGATTACGCGTCATCCACGCGATCATACCCGATGTCATGGGATCTCCGGGCTTAGCCGCACTCATGGCCCTGCCCCCCGCGCCACCGGCTTGACACCACGTTTGGCGGCACCTGGTCCATCGCCCTCCAGACGCAGGGGCATGCCTGCCACCGGCGTCGCCATGTCCGTGACGACAATCTTTTCGTCCGCTTCCAGACCGGCGACGATGTAAACTTGGTCCTTGCCGGTGTATATGATCTCCACCGGACGGATGTCCAGTTTGCCCTCTGTCGTGCGTATCCAGAGAGAGTCATTCTCCCGAAGCAACTCACACCGAATGGGAAATCCCCCTGTCAGTTCCTCGCCGATGATCTCCAGCCGCACCTGGGAACCCACCATCATGCGGGGCAGTCCCCGGTTTTCCGGCCGCAGGGCCAGGGGATCATCCACCACCACCAGGAGGCGGGCCAGTTGTCCCTGCCGCACCAGATCGGGCAACAGGCGGATGACGCGTCCCTCACGCCAGACGTCCTCGCCCCAGGCGTGACGGTCGTAGACCTTGACGCGGGCGCCGCTTTGCCCATTGGTCGTGGGAATCGTCAGCCAGCGCAGATAGTCCACTCGAACCTTTGCGTCCACCCAATACTGATCCGTGCCTATCAAGGTCAGCAGCGGTGACGAGGGTGAGACCTGGGCGCCGCGCTCGGCATGCTTCTCCTGGATAACCGCGTTGAAGGGCGCCGAGATCTGACAGCGGTCCACATCGAGCTGCGCCCGCGCTATGGCCGCGTCGGCAGCCCGTAGTGTCGCCTGGGCACTGGCCAGATGATGTTTGCGGAGGACCAGCGCCTGCTCATCATCGGCGATATCCTGGGCCAGGAGAGCATACTCCTGTTGGGCGATTTTCTGGTTCCCCATCTCCAGCGTCAGGTTCAGGTAGGCCTGCGCCTGCTCACCGCGACGCTGCTCCAAGACCGCTTGATAGTCACGCGAATCGATGGACAGCAAGGCCTGGCCCTGTTGCACCAGACCTCCGGGAATGACCACGGGGTCCAAGGAGGCTACTCGACCGGAGACCTCCGGCATCAATGTCACCTGTTGGGCGGGAATCACCGGCCCCATGGCCTTCGTAAGGGTGACCAACATAGGACCGGGACGGGCGCTTTCCACCTGCACCAGGCGCGCCTGTCTGGGCGGTCTCTTGCGGCGGGCCTCAGGACGGGTGGCCTCCTGGTGTTTGTAGAAGAACCAGGCAGCAGTTATGATCGCAACGCCAAGGAAAAGCTGAATCAAGAAACGAAGCCATGAGCGGGGCTCTTGAGTGTCTTTCGGCTGGGTCGTGGTAGAAGCGTTCGACTGTTCCATACAAACGTCCTAGTTGCGTTTCCGGTAGTTGTTCAACTCAATTGGCTCTGTCAGAGCATCTTCGCCTGCTCCGGTCGCTCCATCTCCCAGGACCCGGCAATGGCGCGACACAGGGCAATGCG
>JADFHU010000818.1 GCA_022567055.1 Planctomycetota bacterium | reverse complement strand
CAAATCTGTGCCCGAGACCGACGACGCCTCACGGAGGCCGTGGCCTATGGACGCCGGGCCTGCGCCGCGGACCCCGAGAACGTCGACTTTCTGTGCGGTCTGGCCGGCAACCTGATGCGGAGCGGGCCGGTGGAGGAGGGGATGGCCCTCTTCCGCAAGGCCGCAGACCTGGCGCCCGACGATGTGACCGTCGGTGGCATGTGTCTGTGGAATCAACATTATCTGCCCGGCGAAGACCCGGAGGCTATCTTCCAGAGCTATTGCCACTTGGCGCAGTTCCATGCCCCGGCCTCCATGTCGCGAACGTCGTACGCAAATGACCGAGACCCCGAGCGGCGCATTCGAGTCGGTTTCATCTCTCCCGACTTTCGTGACCATTCGGTGGGACGTTCGTTCGAGCCCTTCTTGGATGGGATTAACCACGACCGTCTCGAGGCCTTCGGCTATGGCTACGTCAAAGACCCTGACGCCGTCACCGCCCGTTTTCGGGAAAAATTCGACCGCTATCGGGCGGTCCGTTCCCTCTCCTTTCATGATATCGCCGATCGGGTTGAGCAGGATCGGATAGATAGCCTTGTGACCCATGGGGGACACTCCGAAGACAACTGTCTGGCGGTCCTGGCTCACAAGCCCGCGCCGATTCAGGTGGACTATGGCGGCATCGACACCAACGGCATGAGTCAGATTGCCTACCGCTTGACCGATGAGGTGCTGGATCCGCCCCATCTGCCCCGGCGCTATACCGAGGAGTCGGTTTACCTGCGCGGCGGCTTGGCCTCGCTGCGGCCCCCGATTCACAGTCCCTTGGTGGGCCCGCTCCCGGCCCAGAGCAATGGCTACCTGACCTTTGGATCTTTCAACAACAATGTCAAGATCAATGCCATGGTGCTGGACATGTGGGCCGGTGTTTTGGGTGCCTGTGACCAGTCGTGTCTGATACTGAAGTTTCCCGCGGGCAGTGACGCCGGTGTGTGTGACTACTACCTCCACCAGTTGGCAAAGCGGGGGGTCTCGCAGGAGCGTGTCACGATCTACGGGCTATTGAGTGACTACGCCCACCTGGCGCTCTACAACCAGATCGACCTGGTGCTGGACACCTATCCCTACAATGGTTGCATCACCCTGCAAGAGGGCCTGTGGATGGGCGTACCGCCCGTCACCCTGGTCGGTGAGCCGTACGTGTCTCGGGTGGGCTTGACCGTGTTGACACGCGTGGGATTGGAACACTATGCGGCCGCAGACCCCGCCGAGTATGTGGCCAAGGCCCTGCAATCTGGCCAGGACCTGGACACGCTCGCGGCCTTGCGGGGTTCTCTCCGGGAGCGCCTGATCACGAGTCCCCTCTGTGACCCGACCCGCCTGGCGCGGGATCTGGAACAGGCCTTTCGCATGATGTGGCGACGCTGGTGTCGCGAGTCGGTCTCACCGTGACGCCTTGACAACGAACGGACCTAAGATGAATGAACAGAGCGCAACCATTGTCAAAGGCACTTCCCGGGCGGCGGGTACGCTCGAGTTGAAGGTGGCCCGTGAGGCAGTGCCGGCCTTCCTGAGGCAGGCCAATCAACTGGCCCAATCGGGCCACATGGAGGAGGCCTGCGTCCTTTTGAATGAAGAGAATCTGGCGGAGATTCGGCGCTTGGGGGATCAGGACCCGGCCTTGGCAGATGTCCTGGATCTTATTGTGGGCAACATCTTCGCGAAAGCAGAACGCGCCCAGGATGCAATCACCTGGTTGAAGCGGACGGCGGCCCGTACCCCCTCCGTCCTCGTATTAAATCAATTGGCGGATGCGTTGCAGGGCTCAGGTCACTTCAGCGAGGCGCTGACTTATCGCCAGCAGGCCCTGGCCCTGGAACCGGCCGACCCCACGGCGCGGGGCGGCTACGCAGCCGCCTTGATCAAGCTCGGTCGGGTGTCGGAGGGCATCGAGCAACTCGAGGCGCTGATCGACAGCGGTGCGGACTGTTATATGGCTCATTCCGCGCTGCTCTGGTTCTTGCACTACCTGCCCGATCGAGACCGCCAAGCCGTCAAGGCGGCCCATCTCTCCTGGGGTGCGCGCTACGCCCCCGCGACTCTGGCGCGGCGTTCCCACGCCAATGACCGCGGTGTCGATCGTAGACTGCGCATCGGATATGTCTCCGCGGATTTCAGACGTCACTCGGTCGCCTATAATTTCGAGCCCTTCCTGGCCGGGCGGCAGCGGGCCGGCGCGGAAGTCTTTGGCTATGCGAATGTGGCGCGGCCGGACGAGATGACGCGTCGTCTTC
>JADFHU010000179.1 GCA_022567055.1 Planctomycetota bacterium | reverse complement strand
TTGTGCAATTTGAGGCCCAAGTGTGCCCCATATTTGGTCGCGCCCGATTGAGCGAAACCACAGGCATAGCTGCTCTACGTCGCGGATATCGCGATTGAGAAGCGGTCAAAGATGGGGTGCAATTGGGCATTCAAATGCGGAAGTTATTTCTTGACGGTTCCTTACTCAGGAGCCACGAAGACGTGTCAGCTGCGAACGCTTCTGTCCCTGCAAGTCTATGACCTACCTTCTAACTGCTCAATCAGATGACTCAACACCTCGCGCATATACCAACCGTGATCCTGCAGGTCTTGCGCCTTCGTGATCGCCTCTTTCATTTGCGGCATGGCGGGACGTGCTTTCTCACCAACGGCCATCAGGATCTGTGCGGCGTGCAGGTTTTCTTTGATGTTGGGTAGCTGCAGGCCCTCGGCCAGGATCGTGACGGCCGCCTGTTCAAGGCCAATATGACAACCGGCTTCGGCGGCGGCAAAACGCACCCATGACTTCGGATCGGCCAGCGCCTGCGACAGCGCTGCGCGGGCGGGACGGCACTCTTCTCCCAAGACCGCCAGTCCGGTGGCGCCCCAATAGCGAACGCCCGGATCGGCATCGCCAAGGGCCCTGCTAAAAACGCTCAGGTATCCTCTTCCTTCACCCACCTTGCTTGCTACGGCGAGTATTCTCTCGATGGGGTAAACCCGGTCATCCTTGGCAAACTCATAGGGCATAGACCCTTTTGCGCGCTCCAGCATGTCGTTCTCGTGGAGTAGAGAGAGGTCTCTTGTCTCTAGCATCCAATCGAACAACGTCCTCTTCATCCTCTCCACGCGCTGCGTCTGCTCAGGGGTCCCCGCCAAGCTGTTCATTTCCTGGGGATCGTTGGTTAGATCGTACAACTCATCGACCGGCGTGTTGGGCGCCATCAACCAGGCCTGATCGCCGGTGAGCTTGCCTTCCCTGAACAGCCTTCTGATCTCCTGGCGAATCGGCGTCCGCTCGGAGAAAAAACTGAACTGCATTCTGGGCCTATGCGGCATGAAGTTGCGGATGTATTGAAAGCGACCATCGTGAACACTACGGCTCAGTTCCAAGACCTCGTCAATTCGATCCCTGATCCCGATGATGAACTCTCTCTCTTGGCTCGCATAGGCCCCGAGGAAGAGTTTTCCCTGCATGGCGTCGGGCGCTTTGATTCCCGCCAGACTCAGCACCGTCGGAGGGAAATCTACAAAACTTGTCAGCCGATCCGTCGTCGTGCCGGCCGCAGAGGGTGCCAGGTGCTCATACATCTTGGGAAAACGGATAATCAGGGGAACCTTCAAACCGGATTCGTGCAGCCAGCGTTTACCCCGCGGCAGACCCGAGCCATGATCCGAATAGAAGAAGACGATGGTGTTGTCCGCCAATCCATCGGCCTGCAGTTGCCTGAGAATCTCTCCCACCTGCCCGTCCATCAGCGTCACCTGAGTATAAAAGGCGGCCACGTTCGTCCTGACCTTCGGCGTATCGGGATAATAGGGCGGCAGTGGAACCCGCTGGGGATCGTGTCGTGCTTCGCCGGGAAGGGCTCGATTTCTTGTTTCAAGCTCATCTGCTTCGTAGCGGGTTCGGCTTTGGTGAGTCGTCATGAAATTGAACACGCTGAGGAAGGGCTTGCCCTTGGGGCCCTTGCGCCAGTGCGCCGTGTCGCTGGATTCATCCCAAAAAGTTGCCGGAGTGACAAAGTTGTAGTCCTCCTTGACGTTGTTGGTGCAATAGTAGCCTGACTCCCGCATGATCTGTGAATATCCTTTTATGCGGGCTGACAGGGGCACCGTGCCGCGCAGGTGCTGAGTTCCCAGACTGCTGGCGAAGATCCCGGTAATGAGAGTTGACCGGGCCGGCGTACACACGGGAGCCACCGCAAAGGCCTGCGTGTAGCGTACGCCTTCTCGCGCAAACTGATCGATGTGGGGCGTATGGGCATACGCGTCGCCGTAACAACCCAGTGTCAAACTCATATCCTCGGCAGTGATCCAGAGGATGTTAGGGCGATCCGCATCGGTGGCGCCCAAGGTCAAGGAGCAAATGCCAATAGCTAGCGCGACGGCACGGATTATTCTCGAGAATCGTCTTTTATGCATAGCTGGCTATTCCGCCAGTCAGGCCGGTTTGAAAGCTACTAAGTAACAGGATGCACCTGCGATGTATCACAACACCTCCTATGGTTGATGCATAGGTCGCTTGAGATCTTAGCAAGAGACATGCTGGCCCGGCAAGGGGTTTATGGGTCCCGAGCAACGGACTGGACTGTCCAGTCATACGTTGAAACAGAATGGCCGTCCTGGAAGCGCAGGCCCCGACGACTCATCGGCATGCCGCTGTCGGCCCCCGTGACCCTCGTGTCGATGGAACGAATCCCCAGTCGCTCGACAGAAGAAACCTCCCCAGGCTCTGACCGTCCGTTCGAGTTTCGATCGAACCAGGCCCCAATGCCGTCCAACTCAACGCCGGCCAGAACCCCATCGCGGTTGTCATCGAGCAGCTTCAGCGCTTCGTATCCGTTGCCAAATAGCAGCTGCCAGGAAGCAGATCCGAACAACTGGCGACCGGACACAATCTCTCCTCGCTCGAGTGGGTCCCAGACCAGCAGACCCGTGGTAGGCTTCACCCAGGGCCAAGACTCGATTCGTCCATCACCGTCGAGATCAAATGAGACCGTCCTCTCCGGCTGCAGCAAGTCCAAAACGGATGTGTGGGGCTGTTCGGTAAATACAATGGGCGTAATCACCCGCTGAGGCAGGGCATCCAGAACCGCCATATCTCTCTGCACCCAGCTCGCCGCATTGACGTCGACAATGGAGGGCTCCTCTTGGGCCAGGCGGAGGTAGGCCTGTCCCGCCTCGTATGCGACCAGACTACGCAGACCACGGAGCGGGACATACTCCCAGGTCAAATCCTCCTCTACGGCCAGCCGGTAGGCCAAATAATAGGTCAGTCGTATGCGGGGAATCGGGGTGTGGGCGAGGGGGATCGGGACGTCGGTGATGTTGGCGTCGTGCACGAAATCTGAGAACTGTTCATAGAGACTTGCCGCCCCCAAGTAGTAGAGGCCATTGTCGGGATCCAAATCCATGGCCCGCTCGAAGTGTACAATGGCGGACTCCGCGTGGCTGACCAAGGCCGTTATCGTAAGCGGGTCGGGTTGCCAACCCTGTTGAGCCAGGGCCTGCTGTTGCGCCCGCACCGCATCGTAGTAGGCCGGCAGCTTGTCCGGAGATACCTCGGTGACATCAGAGAGCCCCCACGCCTGTAGCACGCGTGCCTGGGCCTCGGTCCGCCGCGCATCGTTCAGCACCGCATCCGCGAAGGGGAATTCCTGCCCCACCAGCCACGGCAATTCCTCACTTCTATACGCTCCAACAAGGCCAATCCGACTGATAAAGGCCAGATAGTGAATCCGTCCCAGCGTGTAGTAGCCCTGCGGTTCATTCGGATGCTCGGCGATATAGGCCTCCGTGTTCGCAGCCAAACGCTCTACGGGCAGATAATCAGGCAAGACAAAACGAGCTTGAACGGGTTGAGCCATCATGACCAGAAAGAGACAGATCAGAAACGGTATGCGAGTGTTTTTATCGTATTGCATCATTGGGTTCACCTCGATCGATGCGAGGCCGGCAGCCTCGACTCCCACTGTAACTGCGGTAACATCTCATCTGTGCCTATTAGAACTCATACAACTGTCCATCTTGCTTCACTGTTAGGATACTTGTTTCGAACGCTCATTTCCAGTCTCAGGCTAAGGCACTCTAACAAAACCGTCGCGTCGGCCCGAGGCCGAGCGAAGCGGCCATCTGCAAGGCGGCCGAAGCAGGCGATGTGAGCATCGTCGATGGAGGCCAACGCCGCAGAGGGCCGCTGCAGCCGGCCGAAGCCAGCAGGGTTTTGTTAGATTGCCTTAGACTTTCTGACATAATCCGGATCGATGTCAATACCGAACCCCGGCCCGTCGGGTACACGAATCATGCCTTTCTCACATTTCAGGGAGGAACTATCGCAATGGAAGGGGATGTTGCTGAGCCCCTTAAACTCCATGTGGGAAGCGGCATTGGGAATGTAGGACATGAAATGCAAGGCATTCAGGTAACCCAGTCCCCAACCCGACATATGGGGTGTGCATTGCAGGCCGGCGGCCGCGGCCATGCGGGCCACCCGTGTGGAACGGATATATCCGCCGTAGTAGTGCAGATCCGGCTGCACCACATCCATGACCCGATTCATGATCGACCAGCGGAAACGGCGAAAGCTAAACTCCTGTTCCCCGCCGGCGATAGGAAGCTGCAGGGCATCGGCCACCTGTTTGGTTTCCCACAGATCGTCGAAGCGACAGGGCTCTTCAAAGAAGCCATAATCGTGTTCTTCCATCAGACGCCCGATGCGAATGGCGTTTGGCACGTCATAGGAGCTGTTGGAATCCGCATAGATCGTCATGTCGCTCCCGAATGCCTCGCGTACCATGGGGATGAGTGCTTCGGATCGACCGGGGAGTGAGTCGCGGTTGTTGCTGAGCATTCCGCCGACTCGGAACTTGATCGCAGTAGCGCCCGTTTCGGCAACGAGTTTCTGCAGATATGCCACCTCCTCTTCCGGTCGATTGCCCCGGCGGCCACTGGCACGGTATACGGCAATGTCCTTTTGCAAGACCCCTCCGAACAACTCACCAATCGACTGCTGGGTGATCCGCCCCAGCATCTCCAGGATCGCCATCTCGGCGGCCGCCAGGCAGACCCACAAGGCCAATCCCTGTAGTTTGTAGTTCAAGGTGGGCTGCAGCACATCCTCCATCAGGGTCTCAAGCTGACGGGCATCCTTGCCAACCAGGAAGGCCGCCACCCGATTGAGAAAGAGCGGATAGGTATCCGCCAGCCACCACGAGTTGGTGACACTGAGCCCTTCGGCCCCATCCTTGGAGCGTACGCGCACCATGATCTCGTTCTCATGGCGCAGCAGCTCCATAGATTTGATGACGACAGGTTCCTTGATGCTGTCGAGTTTAAGCAGGGGAGCATGAGCGGCCCGATCCAGATCTTCCAACGTGACAGCGCCCTCTGAACCCGCGGACAGCGCTCGTGATGCGGCAAAAGGTAGGCTGCCCGCTGATACGAGTAGCGAACGACGTGACAGTTCCATGAATTTGACCTCCAGTCGTGTATCTTGGCATGTGGTCCAAGCACATTAGCCGAATCGTTGCCCCGCAATGATTGGCGGCCAACGATGATTGTATTGGGGCGCGCGACATACTCATCGGGAAACCAGGCCGCCTGACTCTTGTCGCCCGAATGTGAACCGTATGGCTCGATACGGGCCGCAGCCGATTTCCACGAGTCCGGATCGCCAAGCCAACCACTGCCTTCCTCGCTCGATGCGAGTTTGACGGGCCTATTTCATGGCGACACATTGTGAGGATATCGTTGCTTGATCACGCGGTCAAGAAGGGGCATGAACAAATTGCTGGCCCGTCCAAACTCGTGTCGCCGTCGCCATTGGACGGCCGTGGCCCAGAGCGCGCCTTCCTTGCCAGCGATAGGCAACTTCTCGGCGAGCTTCTCCATCTGCTTTCCATCTCTCTCGCCAAAAATGATGATCGTCGGGATTTGCCACGACGAGTTCGTATTGAATGAGGTGGGATTCCACTGGGTGATTCCCCTCTGTGAGTTGCCTAGTAAAAAAGCTCGATTCCTGTCAGGTCCACATCCGCGCAGTTCTTCAACCGTACTGGCTGATCCGCGAAATGAGCGGTTTCAAGGGAAACATTCTCAAGATGCACGCCCCGACAGTTCTCAAGGGAAATGGGAGGGTACTTCTGACTCTGGTGGTTTAGAACCTTAAGGCCGTCAATGGTGATGTCCTTGGTGTTTGAAATCTTGACAGGCGCCTCGCAGTTCTTCCCCGTGAAGTTGCGCAACCTGAGCTTGGCGTGCCCCCTGGGGCTGTTGGCGGTGCGTATGATATGTCTACAATTGACAGCCGTCACATCCTCGATGTCGATGTTGGTATTCGCGGCGCTTCGACCACGGTGATCCTGGACATCAATCGCATAGGGGCAGTCTTCCGCATACACCCCCCGCACTCTGATGTTGTCTGTCCCGTCGCTTACTTCCACGGCACCCCTGAGATATCCCTTGCTGAGGCTGACATTCTCAACGGTAACGTCCCGCACCCTCAGACCCTGGTTTCCGCCGGAAATGGAGACCGCATCCCGCCCGATCCGGAAGGCCTCGATATCTCTGATGATCCCGCCGACGATGTCAGTACCACCGCTTTCGGGAGATATTTCGACGCCGTCCTTGGAACTATCGTAGAACTTGCACCGTTCGAGGCGAAAGTTGCCCTTTCGTATCTTGATGAGAGAGGCGCGGTCCTGCTGATCAACGGAATCGTAATTGCCGTGTAGCTCGATATCGGTCAGTGCGACGCCTACGGCATCGACCACTATGAGCGAGGTCCTACCCAGGCCTCTCGGAAGCCGGGCGTTGAGTCCCTTTAGCGCCATGGGCTTCTTGATGACCAGCGGCGCGCTGAGTTCAAATTGTGCCTCGGTGTCACAGACGATAGTGGCTCCGGGCGCAGCGTCGTCTATCACCTGCTGTAAGTCGTCTCCGTGCCCGGAATACCTGATGGGTTTAGTGAATCCACCGGAAAATATCCTACACCCGGCCAGGCAAACAGCCACCAAACTTACTATAGCGCATTTCTTCATAGGCTTCTCGGGTCTGCAGTGGGCTTTCCTTAGACGGCCCATCTCGGGGGATCACCGCTAGACGAAACTCTATTCACTGACCCGCGACCTCCTTAGGAACCAGCGCAGCAAAGTTTTTGTCAGTCTGTTCCGCGAGCGTCTCATGCAGGCTCTTGCCATGGGCATCCATGGTGACAATGCCGGTGAAACGGTCGAAACGAATCTTCCAAAAGGCCTCAGGTGAACCAAATTCAGCCCGCTTGAAGCTATCGAGAACCTCCACGATGGACGAGGCGTTGTATACGCCTGCACCGCCGATCCCATGGAGATAGACGGCTCGGTATTTTTGGCAGGCCGCCAGCGTTCTGGCCTTCATGCCCCCTTTTCCAATCACGACCCGAACCCCAAACTCGGCAATCACTTTGTCCTGGTAGACTTCTTCCCGTATACTCGTGGTGGGCCCTGCTGAAACGAATTGCCACTGCTTGTCCCTCTCCCGCACCACCGGACCGCAGTGATAGAGCACGCCATCATGTAAGATGGCATACAACAAATCGTACATCTTCGCATCTTCCCCGGAAAGCGGCTTGGGGGCTTCAATAAGCCTTTCGACCATGTACTTGTGGGCAGCATCCCTTGCCGTCGTCGCGATACCGGGAATCTGAACTGCAGCCCCCGCCCTTCAGCATGAGACCGATTTCAAGGTGAGGCGCATCCCATTCGAAAAAGAAAGTCTGAGGAAATCCTGCCCCCACATTGATGCCGCTGTTTTGACCCGTCACAGGATCAACGGCATTAGGACGTAGATACTGCTTTTGAGTAGCCTGTTTCAGGACATGATGAATGATGTCGGTCAATTTTCGAGTTGATTGACCTTCGGGATGGTGAATATGAAATATGGGGGTGCCGGTGTCCTGGCAGATAGCCGCTTCGCGCGGCCTCGGGCCGACACGACGGTTCGGTTAAAGTGTCTTATTCAAAAAGGGTCCCTACCGGCAGCGGCACGAGAAGGAGTTTAGCAAAGATGAGAATGAGACCATACGTCATTATCAGAGCATATCCAATACTTCTGGCAATCACTTTCATATTCAGTTTTCCGCGGGCGAGAAAGATCGAAATCCCTGAAAACCCCAAAACACCTGTCACGAAGAATCCCAGGGTGCTGAGCGACAATACCCATCCCAATAATAGGAGACCCACGACCGTTAGATCAAGCCAGTTTCTTGGGTCTTTTCGTTCATTGTCTATCGTTGGCGATGAGCGAAAGGAACGTACGAACAGAAGCAGAGCCAGCAATGCCAGGATGGACATGATCCTGTCGGGAAAAATTCCCCCAAAGGGTGTCATGTAGTTTCTCTGGCTCCACATCACGGCGACCAGCACGAGCATTAAACCCGACCCGACCCGATCCGCACACTTGGTCGTCATGTGTTCCTCCACATTTTTCGGAGAGTCCCCCTATAGGGCCACAATAAGGAGAAAATGGACAACCCTATTAACACCCAGGAAAGCGGATTCACAAATAGGCTGAACCAGGGAGTCGCGTACTGCTGTCCCATGAGGTAACTCCGTACCAGACCACGTTCCATGATCGGGCCGAGAATCAAACCCAACACAATGGGCGGCGCATGAAACCCTAGCGCGCGTAAGCCCAAACCCGCATAGCCGAAAAGCAGCATCAGGATGACATCCGTAAGATTATTACGGATGGCATAGGAACCGGTAATCGTCAAAAGGCCGATTCCCGGCACCAGATAGCGAGTGGGAAGGATTTCCACCAAGCGTGTCAAGAGACGCCCCCCAAGAATGCCCACGGGCACCATCATGATTGCCGCAAATCCCACGGAAAGCATGAAGGTGTAGGTGATGTCTGCCTGCGTGGTAAAGAGTTCCGGGCCGGGACGAAGCCCGTGCAGCATGAGCACTCCGTAAATAATCGCATCCGGCGGAGCACCCGGCGGATCGCCAACGTGGATGGTGTACATCATGTGGTGTCCATCACGAACGCGCAAGGGTACTACTTGCTCGCGACGCTGAACTGTTCGTCGTGAGCGAAAACACAGGTCTTAACTGGAAATGAGCGTTCCGCAGCCAGCTAGCGATACCTGGGAAGCAGTCTACTATCCGAATCCAATTCCACTCTCGAGCCGCTGCCTTGCGGCCGCTGCGCTTCTGTTTGATCGTCTTCACATACCTGGAGTCTCGATTCCTCAGGAGCGCATTCCCGATGATGTGAAACCGAGTTTGAAGACTGAATTGCTCGCAAAAGCACGCACGCCAGCGGCACGTAACTTGGTTCTTTGGGCTTTGGAGCAGCCCGCCATCTCGGAC
>JADFHU010000178.1 GCA_022567055.1 Planctomycetota bacterium | reverse complement strand
GCCGAGCGTCGTCAAACAGCTCCCGCGCCTGCGGGTTCTTTTCGAGGATGGCCGGATAACGTCCCTTGAGTTCCCAAGTATGGAAGAAGGGAGACCAGTCGATGAAGGGCACCAATGCGTCGAGCGCCAGGTCTTCCACGACCCGCACGCCGGTGAACTCAGGCTGAGCAATGTCTTGCGGCCGCCATTCGATACTTGCGGCCCGGGCGCGGGCCTCCTCCAGTCGGAGTAAGGGCTTCTGCTCTCTGCGATTCTGATGGTCGCGACGAATCTTCTCCTGTCGGAGACGGTTGTCTTCGATCAGCTCCGCTTTGCGGGAGGGACTGATCAAGCTGCCGACCACCCCCACCGCCCGCGAGGCGTCCAAGACGTGCAGGGTGGGATGCTCATAGCCCGGCGCAATCTTAACGGCCGTGTGTGCCTTGCTGGTCGTCGCGCCGCCGATCAGCAGCGGGAGTTCCCATCCTTCCCGTTGCATCTCTTTGGCGACATGACTCATCTCCTCCAAGGAGGGCGTGATCAGACCGCTGAGCCCAACCATGTCGGCCCCTTCCTCCCGAGCCACCTGCAGGATCCGGTCGCAGGCCACCATCACCCCCAGGTCGATGACCTCGAAGTTGTTACAGCTCAGCACGACCCCAACGATGTTCTTGCCAATGTCATGCACGTCGCCCTTGACGGTGGCCATGACGATCTTTCCCCGGGACTGCCTCCCACCCGAGGTCTCCTTTTCCTCTTCCATGAAGGGGTTTAGATAGGCGACCGCCTTTTTCATCACGCGGGCACTCTTGACCACCTGCGGCAGGAACATCTTGCCGGCCCCGAAGAGATCGCCGACGACATTCATGCCGTCCATGAGCGGTCCTTCGATCACATGTAGCGGTCGATCCAATTTCTGCCGCGCCTCCTCCGTGTCTTGTTCGATGTAGTCCGCAATCCCCTTGACCAGCGCGTGACTCAAGCGCTCTTCGACCGTTCCCTCACGCCAGGCGTCGGTCTGCCTGTCTCCCTTTGCCTGTTGACAAACCGTCTCGGCAAAATCTACCAGACGCTCGGTGGCATCGGCCCGGCGATTCAGCAGGACATCTTCCACGCGTTCGAGCAGGTCCGGGGGAATCTCTGCATAGACCTCGAGCATGCCCGCATTGACGATACCCATATCCAGGCCGGCCTGGATCGCATGATAGAGAAAGGCCGCGTGCATCGCCTCACGCAGGGTGTTGTTGCCTCGGAAGGAGAAGGAGACATTGCTGATGCCCCCGCTGACCTTGGCGTGGGGCAAGTTGGCTTTGATCCACCGGGTGGCATTGATAAAGTCAAGCCCATAGTTCACGTGCTCTTCGATGCCGGTGCCCACCGTCAGTACGTTGGGATCGAAGATGATGTCTTGGGGAGGAAATCCGACCTCCTCGGTCAAGATGCGGTAGCAGCGAGCGCAGATATCCTGGCGCCGCTGCAGCGTGTCGGCCTGCCCCGTTTCATCGAAGGCCATGACCACCACGGCGGCTCCGTAGCGACGAATGAGTCGCGCCTGCCGCTTAAAGGGTTCCTCACCTTCTTTGAGACTGATGGAGTTGACGATCCCCTTGCCGACGACGCACTTCAAACCGGCCTCAATCACCGACCACTTCGAACTATCGATCATCAGAGGCACCTTGCCGATATCCGGTTCAGACGCGATGAGATGCAGGAAGTGCGTCATGATCTCCTCAGACTCCAGCATCCCCTCGTCCATATTGACATCGATGATCTGGGCGCCATTCTCGATCTGCTGCCGCGCCACACGGAGGGCCGTGTCGAAGTCCCCGGACTTAATCAACTTGGCGAAACGGGGCGAACCGGTGACATTGGTCCGCTCGCCCACGTTAATGAAGTTCATGTCGTCCCGCAGATTGAATGCTTCTATGCCACTGAGACGCATATCATGGTCGACACTGGGTGGGATCCGAGGCGGATAGGTTTTAACGGCCTCCGCAATGGCTCGGATATGCTCGGGCATGGTGCCACAGCAACCGCCGATCAGATTCAGCCAGCCATTGGCCGCCCATTCCCCCAACTGGGGCGCCAGCGTCTCGGGTGTCTCGGGAAAACCGGTGGGGGACATGGGATCGGGCAGGCCGGCATTGGGGTAACAACTGACCCGAATCGGTGCGAAGGAGGAGAGTTCTTCGATAAAGGGACGCATTTCCTTCGGTCCCAGGGCACAGTTGATGCCGATGCTGAGCAGCTCCATGTGGGAGACGGCGTTCCAAAACGCCTCAATCGTCTGCCCGGAAATATTCCGCCCGGCCTTGTCGATAATCGTGAAGGAGGCCATCACCGGCACCTTCTGCCCGGTGCGTTCGAATAGCTCGGCGATCCCAAAGAGGGCCGCCTTGGCGTTGAGGGAATCAAAAACCGTCTCGACCAAAAGAATGTCAACGCCCCCCTCCAGCAGAGACTCGGCCTGTTCCCGATAAGCGACAACCAACTGGTCGTAGGTCACCGGCCGGAAGGCGGGATCGTTGGTATCCGGCGAGACCGAGGCCGTGCGGGTGGTGGGTCCCATGGAGCCAGCCACAAAGCACTCGCGGCCCGGCTGGTCTGCCATCACCTCGTCCGCCGCCTCGCGGGCCAGGCGTGCGCCGGTCCTATTGAATTCGGGAACGAAGTCCACCATATCGAAGTCCGCCTGCGAAACCGACGTCGCATTGAAGGTATTGGTGCCGATAATATCCGCGCCAGCTTCGAGGTATTTGAGATGGATCTCCTTGATGATGTCGGGTCGCGTCAGGGACAGACACTCACTGTTGTTCTTGATGTCTTTCTGCCAATCCTTGAACCGATCACCCCGGCAGGTCTCCTCATCCAGCTTGTACTGCTGGAGCATCGTGCCCATGGCGCCATCGATGATCACGATTCTCTGGGCGAGCAACGTTTCCAGGGCAGCGGCGCGGCGGCGTTGATGGTCTTTCAGATCATCCACAGTAGATTCCGGGTATCCTCGTTATTGGGTTCTGGAGAGTTTAGGGATCGGTGGTCTCTATCGTTAAACGATTGAGCATAGAGGACGAGCACTTCACCTGCAAGCCTATTCTAACCTGGCCCATTTCCGCATCACAGGCCCAATCGTTGTCGTAATCGTAAGTCGTTATCGAAGAAGCGATTTGAGGGAGAAAGGTCTCGATTACGACAACCGCTGCGCTGACAACGACAACGAGGGTTGGGGCGGCCTCTCTCAGTGAGGATGACGCTGGTAATGTTGTCGCAGTAGGTCTTTGCCGTAATCATTGCCGTTGGGTGTACGGACCACGGCGTGGATATGCTGGCGGTGCGGCGCGCGGCCCGGATAGAGACGGCGCAATCCCACCAGGCGTTGGTGATCAAACTCGATCAGGATCACCGGACTGTGGATACGGTAGTAATAAGCCGAATGATCGTCACTACCCCCAATCCAGGCGAAGTGCGTCTGGTCGAGATGGGCCTCGACCTCCGACATGCGAACCTCCGCCTGTCCTTCTTTCATATTGTTGACATAGAGGGCGATCAGGCCCAGCAGTTGGGCCCGTTGCGCGCCGGAGAAGGAAGAGACCGGCACACCCGCATAGTCCACGATGATGTTGTCCTTGAAGGCCTCCCCCAGGTTGTTGTTCCCTGGCTTGGCATGGCGAAGGATCGCCTTCTCGCGCTGCGAGTCGCTCAGCGCCCGCAAGAGCGTCAATCCCCGATTCTGCTCCTCCTGCAGGATGGCGACGCCCTGGTACTTGCCGCTCTCGGCAACAACGGGTTCGGAGCCCACGAAGAGCGGCGTCATCACGACTTGGTCGCCCAGTACGAAGTAGTTGATGATCACGTGGTGTCCGTCGAGTTGCCACCCCCAAGGCTCTTTTGTTGAAGGCTCGCCCATGAGGGTGATCCAATACAACCACTCACCATACTCGACGAAATCGTTGTCGTTCAGTTCGCCCAGCGTGTGGTTCAGGCGCATGATGTCACGCGTCAGTTTCAGCCCCTTGGCGCTGAGCGATGCCCGCAGCAGTCCGATGGCGGCCTGGCGCTGCGACTCACTCATCTCGTTGAAACCGACGCCCTGCCGCAGGTAGAAATGCTGGTTCATCCACTTGCGCCATTCCGGATCGTCCACGGGAAAGAGGGTTTTCTTCTGCTGTGCGGCTGTCAAGGAGGCGAGAAAGGCTTTCGCCGCAGCGCGGACCGGTTCCGTGGTGACACCAGTGGATCGTAAAGGGAAGAGTCCCGGCACGATGGTGCCATCGGTGGTCACGCCCTTGAAAGGTTCGGCCAATCCGTTCCGCTCGGCACGTTGCGACATCTGGCGAAAGCGGTTCTGCCGGGCTTCATTGCGCTCCTGTGCCCATGATGAAGAAAGCAAAAGAGAAGAGATTAGCGCTGCGGTCCATAGGCACACCTCGGGCTGATGCTTGGGGTGTATATGCATGTTCGACTCCTGGAATCGGCTTTATCGGTTGTACGATCTGAGTCTCATGTTCAAAACTTTCTGGGAAAGCTTCAATTGGGCTGCACACTCAACGAGAGCACGCACCCGTGCAGCAAAGGTCTTCGGGTTCTTTTGAATTTGTGACTAACGAACTCATGCCTCCGCTGTCTCTCCCACCCAGCCCTTTTGAGTCAGCATGTCCCAGGCCACGCGGATATGTTTATCAGGGATCTGCCGTTTGCGCTCATTCCAGGCGTGGACCGTTTTCACGGCGACGTCATGCGTTATCGCGTGCTCCTGTTTGGCAACCCAGTGCACCGTGGCCAATAACTCCAAGCCATAGGGATCTTCAAAGCCGTCGATCAGGTTGGATACACGCCTGAACCGCTTGTGAGTACTGTTGTCTTTTTCCAAAAACCTCTTTGCTTCTTCCATGGCCTGGGGAAGGTATTCGATCTGCTTGGAGGGATCATCCTCTGCGTCCCCATACCCGGTAATGAAATGTCCCTCAATTCGTGAAAGTACGTGCCTCAGATTCTGGGCATAAGGCCCGTATTGCCCCTTGGCATAATCCAAACGCAGGGGTTCACCCGCTTCCTGCATAAAATACATCAACTTGTGGATCTCCATCAAACTGACAGACACGTCCATCAATCCATCCAGATAACGTTTCATCAAGCCCAGCAAGACCGCGCGCCCGGCCGTCATGGCAGGACGTTCCGTGCGATTCAGCATGTCAGCCGGACGAGGGGAGCCCTTGGGCTCATACAACAGCACTCGCAACTCAGGTAAGCGGGCTAAGGCCTCTTCAATTGTTGGCCTCACGACCTCCCAATCCAGCCCACCCAGGCCGCAACCCAAGGGAGGAATAGCAACGGAACGAATCCCACGGCCCTGAATCTCTCGCACCAATGCAGCCAACCCGGCCTGGATATCTTCCAGTTTGCTCTTGCCCTTCCAGTGGTTCTTGGTGGGGAAATTGATGATGTAGTGGGGATTGTCGAACCGATTCAAGTCAAAAACAAGAAGTTTACCCGGCTGGAGTTCCTTGCGGTCACAAACCGCCTTGTAGACCTTGAAATTCTCTGGAAAGGCCTTCTTAAACTGCAAGGCAATGCCTCGTCCCATGACCCCAAAACAATTCACCGTATTGACCAAGGTCTCGGCCTCGGCCTTCAGAATATCACCATGCACCAGTTCAATCATGATCCAGCTCCATGATCAATAATACCACTCGCGCTTTGTCCGGACTCCAGGTCGATGAACCGCCTGGACCAGAATGTCGTCAACCTGGCGTTTAATGTCAAGACCATACACCCCTATTTGTTGAATGGCAGTCCAATCGAATCGCTCATACATCAGAAACTCGGCCTGCTTTGCTTCTTTGCAGTCATGCCAATCCCGGGATCTTACCGCATTCCAGCCGATCTTATCCAAATCCTTCCAATCTGTATAGAAATCTGTCAGGTGAGCCCCGGCATTGCTCGTGGTAAAGACATGAGGACGATTCTGCTGGCAGGCCGCTCCAATTGAAGAGACCAGATGGACAATCGGCTCTTGTCCCTGCCGGTAGTCCAATTCGTCGTGCCGTTTATGGGCAATGTACAGCATAATCGAACGTGGACAAAAATAGAACGGCACATACTGACCGACGGTGGTTCCCGGAGCACAAGACACGGGCAAGCTCATACGACGGGCCTTAATATGCCTATATCCAATCGCCACATGACCTTCATCGGCCCGCATTTGATCGTCCGACAGCAAGGCACCCGCCTCGACAATGGCACGTAGGTTATTCACGTGCGTGATGTGGTAGATTGGGGTCTTATGCGTGTCTTCCATGGCTTGTCGGTTGTGCAAGGTCACTCTGCAGGACCCTTTTTCCTGAGATGACGGTTGCCTTCAAGGCGTCCGCTTCCGGAACACGAGTCTCCGCTCCCTCCTACGCCGCTCTGCCGCTCTCTGCGTTGGCATTGATGTGCCGGACGATCTCTATAATCTCATCCGCCGCGGCGCCGGGAAAGACGCCGTCCAGGCCTTCATAGTGAATCCCAGTAAAGGGCTGCTCGTAGAGTTGACCGGCGTCCATGATCCCCTTGCGGGTCAAGTAGTCGATGATCATTTCTACGAAACGAATCTGGCGGGCATTGAATTGGGCCTCGTCCAGATACTTGGAGAAGGCCTTCTTGGCGGCACTGCGGTCCAGGCCCACGAGTGAGCGGATGAATACACTGAGCTTTAGGTCTTCACCAAAGGCCTTTTGGAACTGTTCTCGGCTCTGGACCTCCTGCGATTCGTATAGAAATCGTTCCAGTTCGGCCAGATCCGTGGCAGTCAAGGGCTCGTTGAACTTAAGCTTGTGGATGGCAATGTGCTCCTCATGCGAAAGGACGAAGTGCTTTACCTTGCGGCGGTATTGGGCCACATTGATGCCGACACTGAAGCTACCCATCTCAACCTCTTCGCCTTCACCGATCTCATCCTGCAAGATGGTGTAAACCGGCTTGCGCTCCTTCTTATCGATGAACTGCACCAAGTCCCGGAGCCGGCGACGCAAGGTTTCCAACATGGGCAAGGTGACGTCCTGCCAGTATTCATCGGTCTGAACATCCTGAATCAAGGCCATCTGGGCCTTGACCATGGGGATCGCCTCTTTTTCTTCGAGAGCCGAGGCAAACTCTTGCACCTTCTTCTTGAGCCCCTCAAATGAGATCGAACTGCCAAGCAAGGCCGATTGCAGTTTGAGAACAGTTAGGTCAAATAGCTTCGCAGTGATGTCTTCTTGCGCCAACTCCACGGGTAGACCGGCGACGTGATGGTACAACTCGCCGAGCCTCTCGGCATCCAAGCGGTGCCACTCCTCGCGTCTCTGAAAGCGCTCCACGAACTGCCGCTTGGGACGTACAATGAAGTTGTCCAGGTTCATGGCTGCGACTTCTCGGTGCAATAGGGCCAAAGTGCCCAAGTGGACGCGCTCAAGAGAATCGCAGTCCCCGACCAGGTGTTCATCACCGAAGTCCGGCCTGGGATCCGCTGCCATGGACGGCATGGCATCCTTGGCCACCAGGGCTTGTACCTGCTCCAGCAACTCCAGCCGACATTTAAACAAACGCGTGCCCAAGGGTTCGGCCGCAGTCCCCTCCACGCCCTGGGGATTCTCATTGAAGAACTCTAGGTTGCCGCAGTAGTCAAAGATGTAAAAGAACGCCTTGTCCCGGTCGGGGCCGAACAAATTATCGCAGAGGCGCGTGCCTCGCCCCATCATCTGGAAAAACTTCGTCTTGGACCGCACGATCTTGAAGAAGACCAGGTTCACCACCTCGGGGATATCGATGCCCGTATCGAGCATGTCCACGGAGATGGCGATCTGCGGCCGCTTGGTCACAACGCTGAAGTCGTCAATCAGGCTCTGGGCGTAGGTCTCGCGATGGTCGATCACGCGCGCGAAATGACCCTTCAGATGGGGGTAGTGGATGTCGAAGCGCTTCTGAATAAACACCGCATGGTCGTGGTTCTTGGCGAAGACGATGGTCTTGCCGAGAGTGTCTCCGGCATCCACCTTCTGGCCCTTTTCCATCAGATGCTTGAGCACCTTGTCCACCGTGTCCTCATTGAACAGCCACTTGTTCACGGCAGGCGCGTCCACGGCCCTGGGCACCAGGCCGTCGGTCTGATCGCCCCAATCCAACTCCTCCCAATGCTCTTGTTCTTCAGGGGAAAGCTCGTCATGCTTGATCCCCTCCCGCTGGAATTTCAGGGGCACGGACACGGCCTTGGGCGGAACGAGGTACTCGTCGGCAATGGCCTCATCCAGGCTGTAGGCATCCGTGGGGATTCCGGTCTCCAGATCGAACAGGTGATACGTATCGTGGTGCACCTCATCGCGGGGCGTGGCCGTCAGACCGACCAGCAGCGAGTCGAAGTAGCGGAAGATCGCTCCGTACTTCTGGTACACCGAGCGGTGCGCCTCGTCGATGATCACCAGATCGAAGTGCCCGACGCTGAACCGCGCCTCGTTACCCTTCGTCTCGTCGATCAGCCCCATCATCGTCGGGTAGGTGCTGACGTAGACCCGGCCTGCCTTGTCCTTCTCGGTCACCAGGTTCACCGGACTCGATTCCGGCAGATGGGTTTTGAATGCGCCCACGGCCTGGTTGACCAGCGACACCCGGTCGGCCAGAAACAGCGCCCGCTTCACCCAGCCCGCCCGCTGCAGGAGGTCCACCAGTGCGATGGCAATTCGCGTTTTGCCTGTACCGGTGGCCATTACCAGAAGCGCCTTGCGCTTCTTCTTCTCCAGATCCGTCCCGATGCTCGCAATGGCGCGGTGCGCATAGTAGCGCTCGACAATTTTCTTGTTGAGAGGGGTCGACTGCAGGGGTTTGCGGGCGGCCCTGCGGTTGATCAAGGAGGCCAGCTCATCCTTCTTGTAGAACCCGGCAACGGTGCGTGGTGGGTAGGCGAGGTCGTCCCACAAGAAGGTCTTGTAGCCGTTGGTGTAGAAGATGACCGGCCGCTGGCCGTGCATGGCCTCCAGACAGTCCGCGTAGAGCTTCGCCTGCTGCTGCCCCACCTCCGGGTCGACGGTGGTCTTCTTCGCCTCGACCACCGCCAGCGGCTTCCCGT
>JADFHU010000817.1 GCA_022567055.1 Planctomycetota bacterium | reverse complement strand
AGTCAGTAGCCACGATCACATCTTCGACATCGTGTGTGCCATATGCTTTGTTGAGGGAGAGTGCGAAGTCGAGCCCCCGGCCACCTGATCCCCGAACATTCGGCATCACCACGACGTAGCCATTGGCGGCAAACAGCTGGACCCGGAAATTAAAACCATAGTCGTACTGCGATTCCTGCCCGCCGTGAAGCCAGAGAATGGCCGGGTAACGGCGTTTCGGATTGAAGGACTCTGGTTTGTAGACGAAAGTCTGGATCTCGGTTCCGTCGAGCGTGGGAAAACGCAGCTCCTCCACGTCGGCCAGCGCGATCGTCTTCAGCAGCTCGTCGTTGACGTGTGTGAGGCGGCGTAGCCCCGGGGAGGCGGAGGGCCCGACATCGAGGACAAACAGATCGCCAGGCAGGCGCGGCTTGCTAATGGCGACGACGACACTGCCATCCGGCGCCACGGCGGTCGCTTGCACCCGGACCTGTCCTGTAACCAGCCGGCTCAACGTGCCATCGTCAACCGACACGCTGGCCAGCTGGACCTGGCCGTCATCCTCGAGCATGACGTAGATGTGACTTCCGTCCGGAGAAAAAGCGGGTCCGTAGGCCTTGCGATCGAGATCCTCCGTGGTAAGAAGCACGGGCTCGTCCTCTCCAATACGAATGATCGCGACTTTCGACTGCAGGTAGGAATCGGGTACGTCGGTCCGGTCCGTGTACGTCATGATGTAGCCGATTCTCTCGCCGTCAGGGTGCCAGGTGGGTGAGCCGTCGGACCCCGGATTCGTGGTCACCCGCACCGGCTTCTGCTTTTCGACGGGGATGTCAGGCTTCACGATCCAGATGTCGGTGTTGTAGTTGGCGTCGGGCTCGTCGGTACGATTGCTGGTGAAGGCGATCATGGTTCCATCGGGCGACCATGTCGCGCCGTAGTCGTCATAGTCGCCGTCGGTGATCTGGATGGTGGTTTTCGTCTCGAGGTCATGGACATAAATATGCGTGCGTCGGCGATTTAGATAACCGACATAGTCTCGCTTGAACTGCAAGCGGTCGATGACCCAGGGGCCTTTGCCGTCATCTTTGTTTTCATCGCGGATCATGAGTATGAGACGCTTGCCATCGGGCGACCAGATAGAGTCACCGATGCCCCGCTTGATATTGGTAACCTGAACGCGTTCACCGCCCCCGCGGAGGTCGAGGCTGAAGAGTTGCGAGCCTTCGCTCTGGCTATTGGCTAGGAAGGTCAAGTACTTGCCATCGGGGCTCCAACTGGTACTCCAGAAGGAACTGCCCCTGGCTGTCATGGGGCGCGCTTCACCGCCGGCGGTGGAGACCAACCAGAGGCGTGATTCGGTGCGGTCATTCTTAAGGTCTTTGGTGCTGACGGTATAGGCGACCCAGGCACCGTCAGGGCTGAGGATCGGGCTGCCTACGCTCTTGATGGCGAAGTAGTCGTCGACCTGGAGATCACGGAGGGCCTTGGCTTTCTCAGCTGATGCTTGGGAGCCCACGTACGCGCCTAGGAGTAGGAAGGCGAGCAACATGCGCTTGATGAATAAACGTGTTCTCATGGCAATTTACCTCTTCAAGTAATGTGACGACGTTAGGGGAACAGATCTTTTTTTGAATATCGAACACCGATTAACGAACGGCGGATTCAACTCACAAGTGCAACAAATGAGTCATTTTCATTATGCCGCTAGTCTGCTTAGTTGGAAGTATATTTCCGTTGGTGTGGCATAGTCAAGTAACTTCCTTGGTCGTGTATTTAATCTACCCATAATGTACTCTAACGTGGAACTTGTTATGGGAGGGAACGGTAATTTTTTCGGAAGGTACTGACGGATGAGGCCATTCGTGTTTTCATTCAGCCCTCGCTCCCAGGAGTGGTATGGTTTGGCAAAATAGCAACCACAGTTCAATTGCCTGGAGATCTCCTGATGGCCATTGAATTCACGACCATTGTCAAAGGTAATTGTCTGCACATATTGCTTGAAAGGCAGTAAGAGACAAATGATTTCCGCAGTCACTTCAGGGGCTGTCTTGTGGTCAACAAAACCGATCAACGTCATCTTCGAAACCCGGTCCACCAGAGTGACAAGGTAGCCGCTTCCTGCTGAGCCGACGACCAGATCTGCTTCCCAGTCGCCAAGACGTTCCTTCTGGTCAACGATCTTAGGTCGGTCGTCTATGTCCTTACGGTTAGGGATCTTACCGCGATAGTCATGCTTGCCGTAGCGTTTCCGGTATCTATCCTTGCTTGCGGTTCTCAACTGCTTGTAGAGCGTTCCGCCGGTGCGTTT
>JADFHU010000177.1 GCA_022567055.1 Planctomycetota bacterium | reverse complement strand
TTTGAGAGCGCCCAGACCTCTCATGGAAGCAATGGGAGGGATGGCATGGATCGCGATCATCGTCGTTGGCGCCCTGGCCATCGAAGGCTACGTTAGGGAACGGCAAGAAATTACTCACCAACGGATGACCCGCTTTGATGAGTCCCATTCCTTTCGTATAGTTTATGAGATAGCGCGGGAAGCACCCCTGTGCGCAGCGGTCGCGTGGAGCCCCATGTCATGCCCGGCGTCCGCTTTTGCCGTACACAGAAGAGAGGAGAGATGAGCATGAGCCTTCGAGCAATGCTACGAGACGTCTCCACCCGGTGCCCCGGACGGTGAGTACGTGGTTATCCAGTACGACGCGTCTTTTGAAGGGAAGAAGGTTGCCACCGAGACAGTCACGCCGGTGTTGGACAGCGACGGCGTGTGGCGAGTCTCCGGATACAACATCGAGTAGTCTTCTCGGGGTCAGTGGGTCCGTTGGTCTTTGGGTCTGTCGGGCGATGGGACTAACCGACTAATGACTACTGATTGCTGACTACTGACTGATATGGAACGACCCCTGTCAAAGCTAAATCGTTGATGTTTCCGGTTTTTCTACATACGTACTATTTTAGTGTGCCTTGGTGCAGGCAGCTTCGACGATGAATCAGTCTGATATACGCGGATTAGTCGGAATCAACCGACCAGAGCTCGCAGTGGGATTTTACGTCAAGAGCTGTGCGTTCTACGATCGTGAATACAGAACAAAAGTTGCTGCTCACATAGTCAGTACCGCCTATAGCTCCTATCGTGCCTGCACCTAAAGCACTATTATTTCCTTGGTTTAACGTAAGATACACCGTTCCTCCCGAATTAAACCAGCTTGTCCCAAAACAGATTGGGCTGGTAGATAAATTTGGGGCACGGGGGGGGGAAATTTTCTGCCAGAGGGACCCGAGCTGTTTTGGGACAGTTCCGAATTCTTGCGGTTTGTCAGCTCGATCTGGCATGTTTAACCCACAAATGATTCCAAATAATCCCGATTGTTTTGATGGAACACCTGCCCTATCACGCGGATTGACGTGCCTGGCGATTTCGATGTTCATGCAATATGGCCCAGATGAATCCCGCCAATTCGCGAGATAAGGCCACACAGACTTTCGTGGGCATCTTGCCCCGATTGATCAGATGCCAATACCGTTTGTAAAGCCGGGACATGGCCTTATCCGCCATGTCGATGGCCCATTGGGGTTGATCCAGGCGGCGGCGATCGAGCGTTTTACTCGTAAACGGGCGATGACGGTAGTGCCAGGCGCTTTCCACCAATAAGCGACGAACACGCTTGTTACCCGCCTTCGTGATCCCGCCACGTTTGCTGTTCTCGCCACTGCTATACTCACTGGGAACCAGACCGAGATAGCACATCAACTTACGCGGAGAATCAAAGCGGCCAAATTCGAATATCTCCGTCAATACCGTAATTGCGGTTAAGGTATCGATACCCCGAAAGCATCGTAGCAAGCCCACGATCTCACGGTACTCAGGCCGATCGGCGAGCCTATCGACCTCCTGATCCAGACCCTTCAAACGTGACATGCAATGGCGTAATTCCGTAAAGTAACTTTCAAAGACCAGACGAAGATCGGATGGGTCAAGCTCCAGGGATTGGAGCCATTTATGATGCTTCTGCGTCCAATGATTACCCTCTCGGTAGAGATAGCCGTGGCGGTTCAGGAGCTTCAATAGTTGATGGCGAATGCGTTTGAGATCTTCCTGAGCAGCCTGCCGGCACCGCGTAATTTCACGGGCCGCCTCTTGTGCAGCGTCCGGAGGATGAACAACGGTCAATTGCCCTGCGATAAACTGGCCCAGCAGCTTTTTGGCATCGCGGCGATCGGTCTTAATCCGATCGCCCGGCTTCGTCGGGACCAGGGACGGTGCGATGACATCGCACTGGCATCCCAATGCCTCAAGCTGACGTTTAAGCACAAATCCACATACCCCAGCTTCGTAGCAAACATGGATCGGACCCGATGATCGCTTTTGGATCTTTCCAACCATCTTCTTTAGATCCTTGACTGTGTTGTTGACTGAGAAGACCTCCATCTGCCCAGTCTCACACGACACCATGGCGACCGTATGTTGTTTTTTGTGGGTATCCATCGCAACTTTGGTTATATTCCTGTCCACGACCGGTTCTCCTTATGAATTTCAGATTCATATGCGGCTCTGCAATCCCAGGATCGTAATCCGCGATTACGGACGGCTTCAGCCCGTCCTGCCTTATTGCCACTATCGGCAATTGCAGCGGGAGCCGGTCGTTCCATATCTTCTACCGATTACTGATTACTGTTAACTGTTAACTAAAACTCACACCTGCTATACTGCCACACGTGAGTGACTACGACTTTGACCAACCCATTGACCGTACCCACAGCAGCAGTTTCAAGTGGGAGCACTACCGAGACCGGCCCATCATTCCCTTGTGGATCGCGGACATGGATTTCCAGTCGCCGCCTGAACTGCGGGACGCCCTCAAAACGCGTATCGATCACGGCGTGTTCGGTTACACCAAGACGCCGGAGGCCCTGAAGGAGGTTTTTGTCGAGCGCATGGCCTCGCTCTACGGTTGGCGGGTCGAGCCGCGCTGGTTGGTCTGGTTGCCTGGCCTGGTGGTCGCATTGAATGTCGCCTGCCGGGTCTTGGAGCGACACAAGCAGGAAGTGGTCACTTTTACACCGATCTATCCTCCCTTCCTCACGGCACCTCATTTTTCCGAGCGTAGACTGGTCACCGTACCCTTGGCCAAGGTCGGCGATCGTTACGAGATCGATCTGGATTTCTTCAGAGCCTCGATCTCATCACAGACCGGCTTGCTGTTGCTCTGCAGCCCCCATAACCCGGTGGGTCGCGTCTTCGAGGAGGAGGCGTTACGACAGGTCGCCGAGATCTGCATAGAACGTGACATCATCGTCTGTTCCGATGAAGTGCACTGTGACCTGATACTAGATCCCTTGACACACTTTCCCACGGCGAAGCTCGATGAGGCCTTTGAGTCACAATCGATCACTCTGATGTCACCTAGTAAGACCTTTAACCTGCCTGGCCTTAACTGTGCCGTCGCGATCATTCCCGATCCCAAGCTCCGCCGCCGCTTTGACGCCGTGTGTCAGGGGATCGTACCGCATTGCAACCTCATGGGCTTCGAAGCGGCCCTGGCCGCCTATCGCCACGGCGAGCCCTGGCGCCTAGCGCTATTGGACTACCTGCGCGGGAATCGTGACCTCCTCGAAAGCCGCATCGAGAAAATACCAGGACTCTCCATGACTCACGTCCAAGCCACCTATCTGGCCTGGATCGATACACGGGACCTGAATTTGAAGCACCCCCAACGATTCTTCGAGCAGGCGGGGGTGGGCCTCTCCGATGGCCGGCAGTTTGATGGCGCCGGCTATGTGCGTCTCAACTTTGGCTGTACCAGAGAAACGCTAAAGGAGGCGTTGCGGCGAATCGAGAAAGCCGTTCGGGAAAGGTAGTCGGTAGGTTCGGCAGCTGGCCATTCAAACAAACGCGAACCGCAGAATATCGAGCAAGGAATGTCCAATGATGAAGTGTCACCAACTCAGAGGCCTTCTCGCCGGCTTGGTTCAAAATCGTTCTCGCATAGGTGCCAGTCCGTGTACCGCTGCTCGTTGTCGTAATCAGCGCAGCGGTTGTCGTTGTCGTAATCGATACCCCTAATAGCGCCAGTTCGCTGTTTCGATTACGACAACGACAACGATCACGAGTGTGACCCGGGACTGAACCAGGCCTTCTCGACAGACATTTGTATCGATCGGCCTGATGATCCGAACGGCAAAGTCGAGGACCTATTCTCCGAGACTAGACTCACAATCCTTCGACATTCTGCAGTTCCTTGTTCGATATTCTGCGGTTCAATCCACCCCTTATCGCTCGCAATCCCTTGCTCGGTGAGCGGCTAGCCACTCGTCACTAACCACTAGCCACTGGACTCTAGTCCACAATCCCCAAGTCCTCCTTCGAGAGGATACGATCAAACTCGAAGCCCGCTTCTGTGACGTTTTCTTCGGCCCCTTGCCGACGATCGATGGTGCAGACGATCTTCTTCACGGTCGCGCCGGCCTCAATGATGATCCGGGCCGCTTCGATCACCTGCCCCCCGGTGGTGGCAATGTCTTCGACCAGCAGGACAACGTCAGTCGCGTTGAGAACGCCCTCCACCATTTTGTTCGTGCCGTAACCCTTCTTGCTGTTACGAATGATGACCCAGTTCTTGCCGGTTTCCATGGCCGTGGCCGCCGCCAGGGCAACGCCCCCAAGTTCCGCGCCGGCGATCAAAGTGACGTCGTCGGTGACAAATCGACCGAATTCATGGCCGAGTGCCTTGAGGATGTCCGGACAGGTCTCAAAGAGGTACTTGTCCAGATAGTACTTGCTCTTCTTGCCGCTGCGCAGGGTGAAGTCGCCTTCCAGGTAGGCCGTTTCCTTGATTCTCTTGATTAACTCATCTCTCGTCATGATGGAACCGATCCTTCTCCTGGGCATGGTCCAGAATTGTTCTGGTAGAGGTGTCAGTCAGTCTGCCTCTACCTTCGTGGTCATGATCAGCAAAGCGGTTGTCGTTGTCGTAATCGAGAACCGCATCGAGCCAATTCATGCTTCGATTACGATTACGACAACGACAAGGATCGACAGTGTGACTCTGAACTGAACCAAGCCCCTCTCGGGAGGGTGTCATACGTGCAACTCTACTTTCTGGTTGAGGGCCTTGCGATATCTGCGCCGGATCGGCGTCACGATATCTGCGACAAATTCATCGACCTGCTCGGGACAGCGGCCCACATAGAGCCGAGCGTCCAGGGCGGCATTCAAGTCCACATGCTCGAATGCCGGGTCCGCCCGCAACCGGTCCATGAGATCGTTGGGCCGACCCTGCTGCTTGACCTGAGCGGCGGCCTCTTGGGCATGCTGCCGAATGGACTCGTGCAGCGTCTGCCGATTCCCACCCGCCTTCACGCCCGCCATGAGGATGTTCTCGGTCGCCATGAAGGGCAGTTCGGCCTGGACGTGGGCCTCGATCACCTTGGGGTAGACCACGAGGCCATCCAATACGTTGTTCAGGAGATCGAGGATGCCATCGGTCGCCAGGAAGGCCTCGGGAATCACCACGCGCCGATTGGCGGAATCATCCAGAGTTCGTTCAAACCACTGCTCGGCCGCCGTCATCATCGGGCTACTCGCCAGACTCATCACCAGTCGGCTGAGGGCCGTGGTCCGCTCCGCCAGCATGGGATTGCGCTTGTAGGCCATGGCGGAGGAGCCCACCTGCGTCTGGGCGAAGGGCTCTTCCATCTCCTTGAGGTTGGCCAACAGACGTAGATCATTGCAGAGTTTGTGTGCCGACTGGGCAATGGAGGCCAACGCGTTGACCACCAGCGCGTCGATCTTGCGCGGATAGGTCTGGCCGGTCACGGCACAGGTCTTCTTGAAGCCAAAGGCCTGGGTCAGCATCGCGTCCAGCCGCGTCACTTTCTTGTGATCCCCTTCGAAGAGATGGAGGAAGGAGGCTTGGGTGCCGGTGGTGCCCTTGACGCCGCGGAAGGGCAGCGTGTCCAGCCGATGCTCGACCTCCTCCAGGTCTAGGGCAAACTCATAGCACCACAGCGCCGCCCGTTTGCCGACGGTGGTCAGTTGCGCCGGCTGGTAGTGCGTAAAGCCGAGCGTCACCATCGACCGACGCTGCTTGGCGAACTTTCCCAGGAGGTGGATGACGCCGGCCAACTTGCCGGCCACCCCTTGCAGGGCCTCACGCATGATGATCAGATCGGCATTGTCACCGACAAAACAGCTGGTCGCGCCGAGGTGAATGATCGGGGCGGCCTTGGGCGCCGCATCACCGAAGGTGTAGATGTGGGCCATCACATCGTGGCGAGATTTCTTTTCATAGCGGGCGGCCCTGGCGTAGTCGATGTCATCCAGGTGCCGAGCCATCTGATCAATCTGGGTCTGCTTGATGGGCAGGCCCAGCCTCTTCTGGGCCCGGGCCAATTCCAACCAGAGCCTCCGCCAGGTGCCAAACTTCCGATCCGCTCCGAACAACTGAGACATCTCGCGGGAGGCATAGCGCTCCACCAAAGGGCTGCTGTAGAGGATGTTATCGGCCGCCATTAGGGTTCCTGCTCTTGGGGACCCCTGCTTCCACCTGGCGCGACTGTCGCGTCGGAGGGCAGGAAACCCTTCTTTATACCACTGTTAGAGCATACTGGCTAGGATCTGTCTGAAACCCGTCCCGACTCCCGCCAGGCAGTTGCCGACCGCCGATGACGGACCCACAGACCCACTGACTCACCGACCACTAGCCACTGATTACTGATTACTGATTTCCTTCAATATCAGGCCTCACACGAGAGGGCAATAGAATACGAGCGCCCTGCCCGCCATTTGCACCCACACCGATTGATTCCTATATTCTGATTGCAGGGATCTAGGGTGGCAACATGAAGTGTCTATTGCGGGGTGGACTATGAGCAACATGCAGGCGCTTGATGCAAAGCAATCGGGTGAGCTACTGAGAACGGTCGTCCATAAGAACACTCCTGCCATTCTCTCCTACATGTCAAGGAACAAGTGGCACGTATCCAAGGTCATTTTCGTTGACTTCGACGGCCAAACGGTTCAGGTGGAGAGCATACACGCGCCGGATAAGCGCCAGCCGATCAACATCAAGGTCGGCCAGCCGGTGGGATTGTCGTTCAAGCATTCCTACGGAAAATTTGTCTTTGACGCCACGGTCAATGCACTCAAACCGTCGAAAGACCCCGGCAAAGGGGGCAGCATCTCATTGAACTGTCCCGCACAGATCAAGGCGATCCAGCGACGCAGTTACTATCGGGTCCAAGTGCCAGATGCTCTCCAGGTGGAGGTCGCCCTCTGGCACCGTTCCTGCAGGACCACCGCGCCGGATGTGCCTCATGACTACCACGAAGGTCGCCTCATGGACATCAGTGCCGGCGGCGCCATGCTGGCGTTGCCCATGGCCCACGACGATACGGGAGAGGCCAAGGCGCGGCCCGACTTTCACCGGGGACAGTTCATCGGGCTACGCTTCACACCCCTGCCCTACGAGAAGCCCCTGGTATTCTACGCTCAGATCCGCAACATCCTGCCCACGGCCGACAACACCGCCTTCTGTCTGGGCCTCCAGATCGTCGGCCTTGAGGCGAGTCGAGAGGGCCAACGCACCCTGGCGCGGATCGTTGGCGTCGCGGAAACGTATCACGAGATGAACGAAACGGGGCAATGGCCGCATAAGATGGCTAATGGGGCGACTGCTCGGCCAGTTCCGGTGGCCGCGCTGTCGGGTCTAGTGACTGTTCCGACGCCGCCCCGCGGAACAGACGGTGGTTCAGTGCCCTCTGATACAGAGTGGTAGCGAAGCTCCAAAAGGCAAAACCACAGAAAAGCAGGGCCAAGGCGGTGACAGGATCCAGCAGGATGACCAGGCCAATGCCCATCAAGATCTTGAGCAGATAGCTGAAGGGTTTCTTCCCCTTGAAGTAGTAGTTGACGACATGGGGATAACGAATGCGGCTCACCATGAGGAAGGCTACGGCGATGGCCATGAAGGGTAAGAGGTAAGGGACCCACTTCGACCCCGGCAGCATCTTTTCCTGCAAGAGCACCAAACTCGCGATCACCCCGGCCGCCGAGGGACTGGGCAGACCCACGAAGGTCTTGTGGTCGGCACTCGCCTCTTCGTTCTCCACGTTGAATCGGGCCAGACGAATCATGGCACAGCTGACATAGGTTAGAGCCGCCAGCCAGACAAAGCGGCTGATCAGGCTTTCGTTGGCGAGATTCACGTCATCCAGCTTGTGGGTGACCACCTTCAGCATCAGGAAGGCCGGGGCCACGCCAAAGGTGATAATGTCACAGAGGCTATCCAGTTGCCCGCCGAAACTGGAGGTGTTCTGGCTCATGCGGGCGAGCTGGCCATCCAGCATATCGGCCAGCATCCCGCAAAAGATCAGGTACGCCGCCGTGGCAATGAAGGGAGAGGTCAATTCGCCGGCCGCCGCGGGCATGCTGGCGAAGACAATGGCGGCAAAACCGAAAGTCCCGTTCAGGATGGTAACCAGGGAGGGGAGGACCGTGATGGACTTCACGGGCCCTTGGCGCACTCGCCTCAAGAGCCGACCCGACCGACCGCTTTTTCGGAGCTTGCTCATCGTTCATACCTGGCTAGAGGCGTCAATCCTGCCTTGACCTTATCGCCAATTTTCACCAGACAGTGCAGTTGATCCCGTAGGGGTACGTACAATTCTGTCCGAGACCCGAACTTGATCATGCCGACCCGCTCGCCCGCCGCAAAATCCTGTCCAGGCCGAGCCTTACAGACGATGCGACGGGCAATCGCCCCACTGATCTGGCGCACGATCAGCCGGTCCTCCGGGCTGTGGATGCGGACCAGATGGAGGTCGTTGCGCTCATTGACCCGACTGGACTCCGGATCCAGAGCATTCTTGTACCGGCCCTTCTTATAACTGGTTTTTTCCAGCCTGACGCTACAGGGAACGCGATTGACATGGACATCGAACACGCTCAGAAAGATCCCGATGCGAAGGGCTTTCTTCTGCAAGAAAGTGTCCTCCTGCACGACTTCGACGTCCGTGATCCGACCGTCCGCAGGCGCCAGGAGCAACGATTCGTCTTCAGGACAGGGCCGGGCGGGATCCCGGAAGAAGCAGAGCGTCCAGATCAGGACCAGTCCCAGCAGGCCCTCGACAGCGAGCAGCGCCCATAGAGGCATTGCAGCGCCGAAAACGAGGGCGAGAATAGCCATCGACAGGACGATGACGCCGGGGAACACCACCACTTGGGGCCACCCCATTGCTGTTACCGGTAGTCTCATATTGAATTCAAAGCCACGCCCTTCCCAACCAAGCGTGCATTCTAAATCATTTGGCTCTGTCTGGAAACTCCAACGTTGGCCCGAAAGCGAGCAATTTTTTCGCCTGGCAAAGGCGGCGAAACAGGCGATGTTTGTTCTATCGTCGATGCAGCCGGATGCAGCCAGGCGGGACAACTGCGGCTGCCTTTATCCGAC
>JADFHU010000176.1 GCA_022567055.1 Planctomycetota bacterium | reverse complement strand
ACCCGCCCCCTCCGCAATCTCGGCCAGACGTTCGGCCATGCTCTGGAAGCCTTCGCCGGCTATTCCGGCCGGCTTCTGCACGGAGAGGCGGTCGCCATCGGGATCGCTTTAGACAGCGTCTATTCCCAGCTATCCGGTCTGATCGGCAGCAGGGCTTTAGAACGCATTCTGAGCACATTTGAAGCCTTGGGATTGCAACTCTACTCAGCCGCACTGCTGGAAAACATTCCCCATGCGCCTGAAGGCACCCTCTCTGTTTTTGAGGGTCTTCAGGAGTTTCGAGAACACCTGGGAGGAGAACTGACCCTCATGTTGCTCAATCAAATCGGCAGCGCCATCAATGTGCATCAGGTGGATGAAGCCCTCTACCGGCGTGCCATCCATATACTCAAAGAAAGGTGACTCTATGAAAATCGGCGCCGATGGCCAGTTCCACCTGACCTACTGCAGCAATATTCATCCGGGAGAGCACTGGCCGGAAGTCTTCGCCAATCTGGAAACGTACATCCCACCCTTGAAGTCCCGGTTTGTACCGAAGGACCCGTTTGGGATCGGCCTGCGGCTGGCCAATCCGGCCTCGCAGGAACTTCTGGAAGGAGACGCGCTGTCCCGGTTCAAGGAGTGGCTCGACCAAAACGACCTCTATGTCTTCACTCTGAACGGCTTCCCCTACGGCGGGTTTCATCGGCAGGTGGTCAAAGAAGAAGTCTATGCCCCCGACTGGAGTACTGCCGACCGCCAGACGTACACGGTCCGGTTGGCAAAAATCCTGGCCGCCCTACTGCCGGAAGGGATAGATGGAGGCATCTCCAGCGTGCCGGTTTCCTATAAACCGTGGTTCAAGGAGCAAAAGGAGCGGAACGACTGCCTGGAACAATCCTGTATTCAACTGGCCACCACGGTTCAGACGCTGATGGATCTTCAAGCTGAAAGCGGGAAATGGATTCATCTCGATCTGGAACCAGAACCGGACGGGATGTTGGAAAACAGCACAGACGTGATCGAGTTTTTTGAACAGTGGCTGGTACCCAAGGGCGGGGCCCATCTGGCAAAGGCGCTCGATATCTCCGTCACTCGGGCGCAAGAGCACATACTGCGGCACATCGGGATATGTTACGATACCTGCCATTTTGCCGTTTCCTATGAAAAGCCCCAAGAGGTCTTGGAACGATTCAAGCGGGCAGGCATTCGCATTGGTAAGATTCAGATTAGCGCAGCCCTGAAATTGAAACTTCAGGCATCCGCACAAGCCCGTCAAAGCGCACTGGAGCGTCTGGAACCATTCGCAGAATCGACCTATTTGCATCAGGTGGTTGAGAAACGCTCTGATGGCACTTTCCATACCTACTCTGATTTGATCGACGCCCTGCCCCACCTCAGCGAGACACCGGGGCAGGAGTGGCGTATCCATTTTCACGTGCCTATTTTTATTGAAGACTATCAAACGCTGCAATCGACGCAGGAGGATATCAAGACGGTGTTGGAGCTGCTGCAAGCAAATCCTGTTTGTCCCCACCTCGAGATCGAGACCTATACCTGGGAGGTCTTGCCGGCGGAGATGAAAATGGAACTTGCGGCCTCTATTGAGCGCGAATACGAATGGGTCTTGAGCCACATTTCTGAGTGAAAAGCGCCTCATGCAGAAAACAGTTGTCCTCAATGTCGTTGGTTTAACACCGAAACTTCTCGGCGAGTTCACGCCATTCCTGACAAATTGGTCTTCGGCCGGCACCACCTATTCCATCGCGCCCGAACTGCCTGCGGTCACCTGTTCGGCACAGGCCACCTACCTGACCGGCGTTCCTGCGTCTAAGCACGGTATCGTAGGCAACGGGTGGTATTTTCGAGACGAATGCGAAATCAAATTCTGGAGGCAATCCAACAGACTGGTCCAGGCGCCAAAGATCTGGGAAACCGCGCGCAGGCAGGAACCTTCCTTCACCTGCGCCAATCTCTTTTGGTGGTACAACATGTATTCCTCCGTCGACATCTCGGTGACTCCGCGTCCCATGTATCCTGCCGATGGGCGTAAGCTCCCTGATGTCTATACCCACCCTCTCTCGCTGCGATTCGAACTCCAGGAGGCATTGGGCCAATTCCCCTTGTTCGAGTTTTGGGGACCTCGCACCACCCTTCGTTCCAGTCAGTGGATCGCCGAATCCGCAAAGAGGGTCGAGGCGCGTTCCCATCCCGATTTGACACTGATCTACCTTCCTCACCTCGATTATAATCTACAGCGTACGGGGACCGGCGCTCCGGAAGTTTCTCCGGACCTTCAGGGAATTGACGGCGTCTGCCAGGATCTCATCGAATTCTACGAGCAGCGGGGCGCTCAGGTGATAGTCCTCTCCGAATACGGGATCACGCCCGTCCATCGACCGATATCCCTTAATCGTCTCTTCTGTGAACATGGCCTCATCGCCGTCCGTGAAGAACTGGGCCGTCATCTGTTGGATGCCGGAGCCAGTGCCGCCTTCGCCGTTGCGGACCATCAGATCGCCCATGTCTATGTGAACGATCCGGAGAAAATGTCCCTCGTGCGGAAAATCCTGGAAGAGACGGAAGGGATCGCCATGATCCTGGATGCTGCGGGGAAAAAGCGGGCCCGCCTGGATCATTCACGTGCGGGAGAATTGGTGGCGATCGCCGAGCCCGACGCCTGGTTCACCTATTACTACTGGCTGGATGACAGTGTCGCCCCGGACTTTGCCCGCACCGTGGATATTCATCGAAAACCCGGCTACGATCCTTGCGAATTGTTCATCGATCCCGCCCTGCCTCTTCCTCAGCTAAAGGCCGCCTGGACTTTATTAAAAAAGAAGCTGGGATTTCGCTATCTGATGGAATTGATTCCCCTCACTCCGGAGCTGGTAAAGGGATCTCACGGTTGCCAGCCACCCACACCTGAGGAGGGCCCGCTGCTGATCACTCAACGAAAAAACGCCGACGAAAGGTCCTCCCTGGCTGCCACCGAGGTTCATGACCTGATCTTGGAGCATGTCTTTCAGTAGCGCCGGAGACAGGAAAGCGGGTGGCGGGAATCGAACCCGCATGGACAGCTTGTGCGCGATTTTTTGGCAGGGGATTTTGCAGGGGTAGATTTTTTTTTGGGAGGGCAAACCTTGCAATAGTAAAAACCGTCTCCGACCCGGAACGGTTTCGTTTGACCGAACGTTTCCTGCGACACTGACATTTGAAGTAGCATGCATAGAGTCAGCCTCTGCGACTGGTCCCTTAAACGGAGCGAGATTGCAGTAGGATGCTGGGGAGAAAAACGGTGATGAGTTTGCGTTGGGCTCCTAAGAACGATGCACACAGCTGCGTAGCGGTGACTATACCCCATTCAGAACCCTCGACCACAATTCTATTCGGATTCCGGGACAGAGTCCTGGGGCTGTTTACCCATTGATCTGTCTTTCCCTCGGGAGTATAATCACTTCTATGGTTGTAAAATCAGATCTCCTATCCGTAGCCGGACTGGGAACGAAGCCGCCGCCAACCGAAAGGACCAACCAACGACAACATGATTACCCATCCTAAACCCGCCCTTGCAGTCCACTGCGTGATCATCCTCTCCTGCCTCTTCCGATCCGCGCTTGGCGCGGAGCCGGCTGATGAGTTGGAGCCGATCGACAAAGAGCACCTCATGGCGCATTACACCAAGTATGAGCATATGATCGCCATGCGCGACGGGGTCAAGCTGCTCACCTCGCTTTACACGCCCAAGGACATTTCCGAGCCTTATCCCATGCTGCTCAAGCGAACCCCCTATGGCATCCGACCCTACGGCGTGGACAACTACCCGAATCCGAGCGGCCCTTTGCGCGCGTACGGCCGTGAAAAGTTCATCTTCGTTTACCAGGATGTCCGGGGACGCAACGGATCGGAGGGCGAGTTTGTTCACATGCGTCCACATACCTCGCTCGAGGACAATCCCAACGCCACAAACGAGAGCACGGACACCTACGACACCATTGACTGGCTGGTGAAGCACGTGCCCAACAACAACGGCAATGTCGGGATGATGGGTACCTCCTATCCAGGATTCTATACCGCCGCCGGCATGATCAATTCTCATCCGGCCCTCAAGGCCGCCTCGCCCCAGGCGCCCATCGCCGACTGGTTCATCGGCGACGATTTCCACCACAACGGCGCCTTTTACCTTGCCCACGCCTTTCGTTTCCTTTCCCGCTTCGGGCAGACGCTGGAAGAGCCCACCAGGATGCGTTCGCTCCCGTTCGATTACAAGACCCCCGACGGCTACGAGTTTTACCTCAAGCTCGGCCCCCTCGCCAACGCCGAGAAGCGACACTTCAAGGGCAAGATCAACTTCTGGAAGGAACTGATGGAGCACGGCGACTACGACGCGTTCTGGCGAGCCCGCGACATCCTCCCCCACCTCAACAACGTGAAGACCGCGGTCATGACCGTGGGCGGCTGGTTCGACGCCGAGGATCTCTACGGCCCGCTCAAGATCTACGAATCCGTAGAGAAGAAGAACCCGGACGGCTTCAACACGCTTGTCATGGGTCCCTGGGCGCACGGCGGATGGTCGAGGGGCGACGGCGATCACCTCGGGCACGTCCGTTTCCATTCCAAGACCTCCGAATTCTATCGCAACAACATTGAACTGCCCTTCCTTAAGCACTTCCTCAAGGGCGCCGAAGATCCGAATCTGCCGGAAGCCTATGTGTTCGAGACCGGGACCTGCCAGTGGCGGCGCTACGACGCGTGGCCGCCCGAAAAGGCAAAGGACCAGTCGCTCTATTTCCGCGCCCACGGCAAGCTCTCCTTCCAGCCGCCCGGAGCGGATGAGGGCTTCGAGGAGTACATCAGCGACCCCAGCAAACCCGTGCCGTTCATCCCAAACATCGCCATCGGGATGACGCGCGAACACATGCTCGACGACCAGCGCTTCGCTTCAACCCGCACCGATGTCATGGTTTACCAGTCCGATGTCCTGGCGGCGGATGTCACCCTCGCCGGTCCCATCACCGCCAGCCTTCACGTATCGACCACAGGCACTGATTCCGACTGGGTGGTCAAGCTGATCGACGTTTACTCGGGCGATTACCCCAACCCGGACCCGAATCCCGCCGGCGTCAATATGGGCGGCTATCAGCAGTTGGTCCGGGGCGAAGCGATGCGCGGCAAGTTTCGCAACAGCTTCGAGGCTCCGGAACCGTTCACGCCGGGAGAAGTGACGAAAGTGGAATATGTCCTGCCCGATGCCTACCACACCTTTCGCCAGGGTCATCGGATCATGGTTCATGTGCAAAGCTCCTGGTTCCCCTTGATCGACCGCAACCCCCAGAAATTCACCGACATCTACAAGGCGACCGAAAGCGATTTTCGGAAAGCCACCCAACGCATTTACCACAGCGCCCAGGCCCCATCCCATCTTCGTTTACGGATGCTCACCCCGTAACGCGCAGCCTCGTGGAGGCGGTGCAAATGACCTGAATGGGTTTCCGACCGGCTCTCAGCACTTTTCCAACGCGTTTTTCTTCCCGCGCTTCAACCAACGGTCATACCAAGGTTGGTTGTGCGTCCAGGGATTTATAAGCACTTGGATTTTCAACAGTTATTTCAAGGACAAGATGAGTAATAACGATCTTAGCAATGCGTATTCCAAACCTGCCAAACGGTGGTGACGAGGGCGCCGTAGCGACCACGGGAGCCGCGTAGTGATTGCACTCGTCAGTCGCCGTCGATATGGGTATCCCTGCAACGAGATTGCCGAGATACTTGGATACACGAGTGTATCCAGCATCAGCCGGTCTGTTCGACATGTAGAAACCTATGTGGACAAGTGTGAAGAACTCTTGGGTTTGCTTGAAAAAAAGTTGGCACGGCACGCACGAAAACCTAATCACTGATCAAGCTGACCCTTGACCCTATGGCAGCGGAAGACACAATAGCGGGTGGCGGGAATCGAACCCGCATGGCCAGCTTGGAAGGCTGGGGCTTTACCATTAAGCTACACCCGCGACGGCCTTGACTTGGGTCATTATATGGCCGATGATGGTAAACGATGTATGCTAAAGTCCAGCGTGCAAACAGTCAACCGAAATCAGGGATTTCCCATGGGTATGGGTGAAGTAGCGGATCGGGCAAAATCGGCGTCCCGCCGTCTGGCGGCGATCGAAACAGAGGCCAAAAATGCGGCCCTGGTTTCTATCGCCACGGCGCTACAGAGCAATGCCCAGGCTATCATCGCCGCGAACCAAGCTGACCTCGCTAAGGCCCAGGAGGATCAGTTGGCTGAGCCCCTATTGAAGCGGCTTCGGTTCGATCAGGCCAAACTGAGCGCCGTGTGCGATGGCATCGACAGCTTGGTGGGCCTCGATGACCCGGTGGGTCAGACGCTGGATGCGACGGAATTGGATGAAGGTCTCGAGCTTTACAAGGTGAGCTGTCCCATCGGCGTCATCGGTGTCATCTTTGAGTCCAGACCGGACGCCCTGGTCCAGATCTCCACACTTTGTCTCAAGAGTGGCAACGCGGTTCTCCTGAAAGGCGGCCGCGAGGCGGCTCAAACCAACCGTCTCCTGACGGACACCATCACTCAAGCCGGCGAAGCGGCCGGCATGCCCAGCGGCTGGATCCAATTGCTCGAGACCCGAGAGGATGTTGCGGAGATGCTGAGCCTCGACGATGCGATTGATTTGATCATTCCGCGTGGCTCGAATGCCTTTGTTCGTTACATCATGGAGAACACCACCATCGCTGTTCTGGGCCATGCCGACGGCATTTGCCACGTCTATGTGGATGGTGATGCGGACCTGGAGATGGCTCGACGCATCGTGGTCGATGCCAAGTGCCAGTACGTAGCCGTCTGCAACGCAGCCGAAACACTGCTGGTAGACGAGGCGATCGCAGCGGCCTTCTTACCGCTGGTCCAGACCGCCCTGGAGAAGGAGGGGACCGAGATCCGAGGCTGCAAGAAAACCGTGGCACTCATTCACTGCCCGGCGGCAACCGAGGAGGACTGGCGGACCGAGTACCTGGATCACATCTTGTCCGTACGCGTGGTATCGGGACTCTCCGAGGCTATTGATCACATCAATCACTACGGCTCGGGTCACACGGATTGTATCGTGACCAATGTTCCGGAGAGAGCCGCTCAATTCATGACGCGGGTCGACGCCGGTAATGTCTTCTGGAACACCAGTTCGCGCTTCAGCGATGGCTTTCGCTATGGACTGGGCGCCGAGGTAGGCGTCAGCACGAACAAGATCCACGCCCGCGGTCCCGTCGGTCTGGAGGGGCTCGTGATCTACAAGTGGAAACTCCTCGGCCAGGGCCACATCGTGGGTGACTATGACGGCACGGGCAGGCAATTCACGCACACCAAGCTGGACAAGAAGTACCCCCTGTAACCGTCCCCGGAAAAGGCCATGCGCGAGTTTAGTCAAGTCAAACGTATTGTCGTCAAACTGGGCACCAACACCCTGACGAAAGAGGGGCAGCTCGACAACGCCTTCATCCGCGTCATTTGCAGACAAATCTCGGAGTTGATGAAGGCTGGTAAGCAGATTGTCATGGTCAGTTCGGGCGCCATCGGCATGGGGGCGGCTGAGCTGGAACTCACGGAAAGGCCCAGAGAGATGAAGATGCGCCAGGCCTGTGCGGCCATTGGCCAGCCTCTGCTGATGACCCAGTACCGTAGCGCCTTCCAGCGGCTAAACATTAACGTTGGGCAGGTCCTGCTGACCGCCGAGGTCCTGGACCACCGCAAGACTTATCTCAATCTACGACATGCGGTCGAGACCCTGTTGACGCTTGGGGTCGTCCCGATCCTCAATGAAAACGACAGCGTCAGCACCGACGAAATCAAATCCGCGTTCGGTGACAACGACAGGCTGAGCGCGCTGGTGGCCAGCAAGATCGACGCCGACCTCCTCATCATTCTCAGTGATATCGACGCGCTCTACGATCGAGACCCCAAGCGCTTTCCCGATGCCAAGCCGATCGGCACGGTGTTCGACATCACCGACACGGTCATGCAAAACGCCGAGGGCAAGGGGAGTCGTTACGGCACGGGCGGCATGAAAACCAAACTCGAGGCGGCGCGGATTGCCGCTCATGCCGGTTGTCACATGGTCCTGGCCAACGGGCGGACCCGAAATGTGATGAATCGTATCCTGTCCGGTGAAGCCATCGGCACGCTCTTCATGCCCAAACGGCGCCTGAGCAACCGAGCGCGTTGGATCCTGAACAGCACGCCTGCCGGCACGATCACGATCGATCCCGGGGCGTCCAGCGCGATCCATCACCACAAGAGCCTTCTCCCCAGCGGCGTGACACGGGTGGAGGGCAACTTCGAGGCCGGGGCCGTCGTCTTGATAAACGACGTGGCAAAGGCCGTCACCAGTCTGGGCAGCAGCCAACTCCAGGCCCTGATGGGCAGACACAGCAGAGAAATAAAGAGACTCTGTGGCCCCAATCAGCGAGATGTCGTCGCGATACCCGAAGACATCATTCTCATTGATGCATGAAGCTCTGTCCGAAACAGGGCAATCGCAAGTACATGCCGGTTGTTTGTGTGCCGCCTGAATGACGCTAATTGCGGCGGATTCTCGCCGTCAAAGTGATCGGTAATCAGTAATCGGTAATCAGTTTGGGCCGCAGGACTGATTACTGGCCCACTGATTACTGATTACTACCACCGCTGAGTAGCGATGGGGCCCCGAAAGGCAACACATCGATGACGCCCCAATTCTACTTGCGATTGCCCTGTGACCCTCACGGCCGCGCAATACAGTAAAGGTGGGATTTGCCCCGAAGGTAAAGTTCATCACCCGCGACAACTGGAGACGTGTCGAATTCGTCATCGAGGGAATTAACGGCCATGACCTCGAATGTCTCCGATTGCCGGACGACCGTCGTTGTGCCTTCACGATCCGAGATGTAGATCCGGCCGGCGGCCCCCACGGGTGAAGCATAGACGTTCCTCATCCCCTCCAGTTTTTGCCCCTCAAAGACCGGCTCTCCATTTTTGGCCCTATAGCAGGAAAGTATCGCCTGGGTACGCTGAAGAAGGTAGATCTTGTCCCCATATAACTGGGGGGAAGGCACATAGGGGGTGCCTCGATTGAG
>JADFHU010000816.1 GCA_022567055.1 Planctomycetota bacterium | reverse complement strand
CAAAATGACTCTGCATTCAAACGGCTTATTTTGCGTCTGGACGGCGTCAGGCTGCATCGACTATCCTTAGGATAGCCTGCTTCGCCTTCCTTGCCAGACACAAAAACGCTCGTTTTCGGTGCTACGATTCATTTTGATAGGCACTCTTACAAGCAGCGACGTTGCGCCCGGCACTGTTGCTGGGATTGATGTTGAGACTATGGGAATGTGTCAAACATGCAATGAGTTGATGCTGGGAGTATCAGATGGTTTCTAAGAACGTGAGGCATTTCGGAAAAATACCGGACGCAGTCGAAGTGCCAAACCTCGTCGCAGTTCAGAGAGCTAGTTATGACAAGTTCATACAGTTCGATGACCCGCCTGAAGCAAGGGAGGACAGGGGTTTGGAGATGCTGTTTCGGGAAATCTTCCCGATAGAAAGCTATGATAAGAAGTTGAAGCTCGAGTATCTCTACTATGAATTAGAGAAACCTCACTATACACCCACGGAATGCCGGCAGCTTCGCCTCACCTACGCCTACCCGTTGAAGCTCGCCTGTCGGCTCAAGAGCGCGGAGGGTGAAGACATGGCCGAGCAGGCGATCTACCTGGGGGAAATCCCAGTGATGATCGGCGGTGGTGAATTCATCGTCAACGGCGCTATTCGCGTCATTGTCAGTCAGTTGCACAGGAGCCCGGGTGTTGACTTTCTCATAGAGAGTAAAGAAGGTGACCGTGTTCTGCACGGCGGCAGGATCATCCCGGAACGCGGTAGCTGGATTGAAATCAGCGTGACTCAGAAGGACATCATGGTCGTCAAGATCGACCAATCGAGTAAGATCCCAGCCACCGTCTTTCTGCGGGCCATTGACCCTGAGTTGGGCACGACCGAGGCGCTCATCAGGCTGTTCTATCCCACGAAAAAGATCAAGGTGAGTAAGCTGACACCCGCCATGTGGACGGTGGGGCCCGTCGTCGATACCGAAACAGGTGAACTCATTGTGCAAGCCGGGGCCCAGTTGGCCGACAAGATTGCCGTCGTCCAGCAGAGCGGGATTAAGTCTCTCGAGGTTATCACGGAAGTCAAGGATGCCATTATCCTCAACACCTTGGCGATGGACGACTGCGAGAGTCACGAAAAGGCCGCGCTGAAGTTTTATATGCGCTTGCGGCCCGGAAATCCGCCCAATGCCGAGAAGGCCAAGGCCTTCTTCGCGGAAAAGTTTTTTGACTCTAACCGCTATCGTTTGGGAAAGGTAGGCCGATTTCGGCTCAATCGGAAGTTTGATCAAAAGGTCGATGAAGGTGAAATGACGCTTAGACCGGAGGACTTTCTGAACTCGGTCAAATACATCCTGGATCTCCGCAACAACCGAGGCCAGGTGGATGATATCGACCATCTGGGCAACAGACGGCTGAGGACGATTGACGAGTTGGCCGGCGATGAGATACGTAAGGGACTGCTGAAACTGCGTAAGACGGTCCAAGAGCGCATGAGCATGAAGCGGGATGCCGAGTACAAGATACGTATCGCAGACCTGATCAATTCGAAGAGTGTCGCGAGCAGCATCAACTATTTCTTCGGCCGTGGGGAGCTAAGCCAGGTCGTCGACCAAACCAATGCCCTCAGTCAGTTGACGCACGAACGGCGTCTGTCCGCATTGGGCCCGGGCGGTTTGAATCGGCGGCGAGCCGGTTTCGAGGTGCGGGACGTGCACATCAGTCACTACGGCAGGATCTGCCCCATTGAGACACCGGAAGGAACGAACATTGGTCTCATTTCCTCCTTGGCGATTTTTAGTGAGGTCGACGAATATGGATTCCTGCTGACACCCTATCGCAAGGTGAAGAAGGGCAAGGTCACAGACGAGGTGGTTTACCTGCGGGCCGATGAGGAGATGCGAGAGGTCTTCGCACCGCCGAGTGCCATGGATCCTGAGAAAAAAGTACTCAAGGAAGGTTTGGTCCTCGCCCGCAAAGAAGGAGAGCTGTCCCACGTGGCACGTGACGAGGTGGGCTATATGGATGTGTCTGCCAAGCAGATTGTGGGCGTCTCTGCCTCGCTGATTCCTTTTCTGGAGCATGATGATGCCAACCGTGCGTTGATGGGTTCAAACATGCAACGACAGGCGGTTCCTTTGCTTATGGTTGATCCCCCGCTTGTGGCGACTGGCATGGAAAGGAATGTAGCTGGAAGCAGCGGCATGGTTGTACGTGCTCAATCCAGCGGGAGAGTAACCTATGTAGACGCGGCTCGAATTGTGATTGACGATACGGATGAATACATGCTGCGTAAATTTCAGGGTTTGAACGAACGAA
>JADFHU010000815.1 GCA_022567055.1 Planctomycetota bacterium | reverse complement strand
CTTCCAATACGCGCGGGTTGAACCGGCCGATGCCCCCGACTTCCCGACGTTTCTCCCGCAAACCGACATGGAGGCGGACAGGGACCACTATGCGGAGGAAGGGCCCTCTATGCCTCATCATGCACCGGAATCTCAGCACCCACATGACGTACCGGAACCTGAGCCCGATGACGCCTGGACCTCGATGCCGAGGTTTCACTCCGGTGACAACAGTGCCTTGCAGTCCGCCGTGCCCGGCGAGAACGCCATCCTGCGTCTGACCAAGCAGATGCCTGAGGAAGTTCAGCTCAACGACCCCTTTGAATATACGATCACCGTGTCAAACGAAACAAATGCCACCGCGGGCGATGTCGTGGTGAGTGAGCACTTGGCCGATCATTTCCGAGCGATCAAGTCCAGTCCCAAGGCGACGCTCGATCAGGGCTACATCATATGGAGGCTGGGATCCATCCCGGGGCGTGCCAAGAAGACCATCACGGTCAGGGGGGTCGCTACCCAGCCTAGGCCGATTCTGCAGTGTGCGACGATGTCCTACATGACCGAGACATGCGCCCGCACCAATGTGGTAGAACCCGCGCTGGCGTTGGCGATGAGTCTCCCCACCCAAGTCGGCCCCTGTGACACGATCCCGATGAAACTCATCGTCACCAATCCCGGGACCGGTTCCGCTCGAGATGCGGTCATTCGAACCACGCTCCCGCCGGGCATCCGGACGGAGGCCGGTGAGAAACAACTGATCTTGAACGCCGGCACGCTCGGCCCCGGCCAATCGCGAGAGTTCACGGCACAACTGAAGGCCTCCCGTGCCGGCACCTATGAAACCAGGGCCACTGCCACCGCCGCGGGAGGGCTCATGGTCGAGTCCCTGCCTAGATATACGACCGTCCGCCAAGCGGCGCTCTCCCTGAAAAAAACAGGGCCGGGACCGCGTTACTTGGGGCGCCCGGCCACCTACACCATCAAAGTGACCAACCATGGCGATATGACGGCCCGCAACATCCTCCTGGAGGACACCATACCGGTCGGCATGCGTTTCATCAGGACGAACTATGACGGCGTCCCGCAACGGGACAGAATCAACTGGATGTTGCCGGCCTTGCCCCCCAATGAGTCACACTGGGTCGAAGTCACCTACCAGACGGACCAGGAGGGCACATTCACCAGCCAAACGACAACCAGCGCCGACTGCGTCTCGCCGGCCAGCATTTCCTCTTCTTTTACCGTGAAGGGCATTCCGGCGCTCATGCTGGAGGTGGTCGACGTTGAGGATCCCATCCAGTTGGGTGATCACGAGACCTATGTCATCACGACGACCAATCAGGGGACGAGTGACGCAACGAACATCACGATCGCCTGCCAACTGGAAGACAATGTCGAATATCACTCTTCCCTAGGCCCCACCACCGGTGTCGCGCAGGGCAGCACCGTGATCTTCAAGCCGCTGGACAGGCTGCCGCCCCTGACCAAGGCCACCTGGCATGTGGTGATCAAGGCCATTCACCCTGGAGACGTCCGCTTCAAGGTCTCCATGAATGCCGATCAACTCTCACGTCCAGTCGAAGAGTCGGAATCGACCCAGCTGTATGAGTAAAGCGCTGTGCGCGTTTTCATCCGGCCAACATCGCGTCCATATACCGATGGTAGCCCTTGTACTGCTTGCGGAAGTATCCACCACGGATGGCCCGGACCCCCAGAAGAACGCATCCGACGACGTTGGCGTCGACGCGGGCCAGTTCGGAGAGGGCCCGTTGGGCGGCCCCTCGTCGGGTGTAGGCGGCGTGACAGACCAGGACGGTGGCATCGACGATGCGGGACAGGACCTTGGGATCGCTGACGAGCAGGATAGGCGAGCTGTCCAGGATGATGTGGTCATAGACCTTGCTAAGCTCGGCCAACAACACCTCCATGCGGCCGCTGGCCAAGAGTTCGGTCGGATTGGGGGGCAGGAGACCCGTGTCAATCAGGTCAAGGCCCTTCGCCCCGCTCGGACGCAGTCCTTGACGGATGTTGCACTGTCCCATGAGTAGATTGCTCAGGCCATAGGCCGAGGAGGCCTCCTTCGCCACTGGCCGTCTGCGGGGAAAGAGGGTCTGCAGGGCCGGTTGGCGAAAATTGCCGTCGATCATCACGACGCGTTTGCTCTTGGCGGCCAGGCTCAAGGCCAGGGCCGCGCCGGCCATGTGCAGCCGGTAGGGCCGCAGATAAGAGAACAGCACCCGCAGGTGCCGCAAATCAGGCCGCGACGGTACGGTTGGTGGTGCTTTATTTTGTACCGTCATCCTATCGCGTCCCCCCTCGCCC
>JADFHU010000175.1 GCA_022567055.1 Planctomycetota bacterium | reverse complement strand
CCACGGCGCCGGGAAAGAGGGCGTAGTAGACGAAGTGGATGAGGGTCTTACGGATGACGTCACCCTCTCTGCCCACGAGGCCGACAACCGCCGAGGCGGCCACCACGTTGTGGACGCAGATCACGTTGCCGGCCGCTCCGCCGACGGCCTGCAGGGCGACCACCCACGTGGGGTCGACGAGAATTCGTTCACCGACGTTGAATTGAAACAGCGAGAACATCATATTGCTCACCGTATTGCTGCCGGCCACGAACGCACCGATACCGCCGATGAAGGTCGCGAAGAGCGGCCATGCCTGACCTGTCAGGGTCGCGACACCCTGGGCCAAGGCCAGGGGCATTTTGTCATAACCCGCCGCTCCGCCCGCCGAGTTGATGAATACTTGCACCATGGGAACGGTGAACACCAAGGCCACGGAGGCCGCGATGATGTTTTTTCCCGAGACCGCCCAGGCCTTGGTGTAGTGGGCACCTTTCATTCTGTGCAAAAAGAAAGTCAGGAGTGAGACGACAATGAAAATGGTCCCGGGAAGATAGAGCGGCTGAACTTTCGCCGTGATGGCGGAACCGAATATCCCTTCCCACACAATCTCTTTGTCCTTAAGCCAATCCGCGATAGGCAGTTGTTTCAGGCGCGAAAGCACCAGGAACAGTCCTACCAGCAGATAGGGGAGCCATGCCCGCAACAAACTCATGCGGGCGTGACCGTGTTCCTGCGAATCGAAACTCATGGTCCCGGTCCACTCGGGGGGCCAGTTGGTGGCGTCGTCAAAATCCCATAGGTCTTCGGACTTGGGCATCAAGAACCCCTTCTTGGCCGCCACGACAACGATGCCCAAGCCGATGAGACCCCCGAAGAGAGAGGGAAACTCGGGACCCAAGAGGTTGGCGACAAGGACGTAGGGAACGATCATGGCCAGCGCTGCGAAGAGGGCGAATTTCCAAACCCGCAGTCCGTCGGCGAAGCGTTTTTGCTTGCCAAAGAAACGCGTCAGAAACATCACCACCATCAAGGGCACGAAGAAGCCCGCGATGGCATGCAGAAGTGCCACCTTGGTACCGATGTGTGCCAGGAAATCGAGCCACTCATATCCCATCGACTCGACGTACCGCATGACGGCCGGATCGCCTTCGAGTCCTTTATTCACTCCCACGAGGATGGGCGTTCCCAGGGCACCGAAGGAGACCGGCGTGCACTGGATCATCATCCCGGCCATGACGGCCGCCATCGCAGGGAATCCCAGGCCCACCAGCAGCGGCACGGCCACGGCCGCCGGAGTGCCAAAACCGGCGGCCCCCTCAATGAAGGAGCCGAACAACCAGGCAATGATGATCACTTGGATACGGCGATCCGACGTAATGCCGGAAAAACCCTCACGAATCTCATGCATGGCACCGCTCTCTTGGAGGGTGTTCAGCAACAAGATGGCACCAAAGACGATGTACAACAGAGTGGCGGCCACGATCAGTCCATTGACACTTGCTGCGAACACCTGAGTAGGGGGGACCTTCCACACGAATAGGGCCAATGCGGCGGCCACCAGATAGGAGATCGGCATGGCGCGGCTCGCCGGCCAGCGCAACACCACCAAGAAGAGGGCGACCGCCAGGATGGGCAAGAGCGAGAGAACGGCTAGCGTCGAGTCAGACATGGCCTAGGAGCCCTCTCGTTCCAACACGGCATACCCACCGGGATTCCAGAACAGGACCAGGACGAACCACTGTTTATCCCCATTGGGCTTTTCCAGGACGCGGAAGGAGGCATTGTGGATGTGCTTGGCGTTGGGCACGCCCAGATCGCCCGGCGTCACCTTGGAGAGGATGTTGCCGTTTTCCAGGATGTAGAAGGGTGCGGGCGTTGTCCCTCCTGGTCCCTTGAGGCAGCCGACGACGGCGAAGCGTCCCGTGTCGTCATAGTCCACGTCGCAGGGCATGGTGCCCTTCTCAAAGTCGACGCCCCCGATGTAATGGCCCAATTTGGTGAATGTCTGCAGTCGTTCATGCTCACGGTCGGAAACGGTAAGAACATTGGTATGGGGCACGCGGGTGATGCCATGGGAGGTAGAAAAGGCGCCATGCTTCTCCTTGGGACCGCGGCCGCCCCAGCGATGTTCATCCCAGACTCCCTGCGCACCCTCACCGAAGGGGTCTGCCGAGTAGATGAAACGGTCCGCGTAACCCGAGGGCACCAGCAGCTTGCCATCGACGAACTCGCCATCGGTCGGGGAGAAGCCGCCCTCCACCTGAGGCGGTTTGACGAAGGTGCGGAGCAGCTTGCCCTCGCCGCTGGTGATCCACACTCGGCCCGCGTTGTTGGAGGGCCAAATGAGAAAGGCCTTCTCATTCAGATAAAAGTAGGTGGCGTTGTGGTAATTCCAGTTGGCGTTGACCATGGAGGGATCGCCGCCCACGACCACCATTTTCTTGAGATCCGGCGAGATGCGAATCTGGCCCGCGCCCGGCAGGCCGAACATCGTGGTCCGCTGGTTGTGGGGCACAGACCGATCGACGGCGAAGCCGCCGTGGGCCTTGGCCAAGACGGCCTCCGATACCGGGACCCGGGACAGATCGGGACGCCACTTGAAACGCCAACTCCCCTGTCCGGACAGGGTTTGCGAGCCGGCTGCGGGTGCCTGTGCCAGGATCTTCACCGGGGCGATCAAACCGGTCAGCGCCAGAGTTCGGTGCTTGGCGTGTTCGTGTGCGACCGCCCCTTCCTCATGCGCGTGTCCTAGATGCGCCTGGGACGGATTGATGGCGATGGCCCATAGAAAAAGGGCTGCGATAGGGGTCCGAGTCAAACGGTGCATGGTCTACCTCCTTCGGGCGCTCAGCGGCGCCCTGTCACGTTATAATAGATTTCGGTTCGGTGCGTCATTATCGGTCCCTAAGGACCCGTCCTCTGTAGTGCCCGGTTGATGTCTCTGGCAAGTGCCTTGGCTTCGGGAAGGGAACGCCCGGCCGCTGTGAGTCTAGTGTCAACGTTGTCAGGCAATGTCGCCTTGTCGGCTCCGGGCCCCTTAAGGAAGGCTTCGGCAGAGAGCAACTCGCCACTGGCCTGATTGACGACGACGAGAGGCGGGCAGGCGGGTTGCTTTGCGCCGATTTGCTCCCACCCCGAGGAGAGTTGTAGCGGATCATCGCTCGATTTGAAGGGGAGGTAACCCTTCAGCGTGCCGCCTGTCTCTTTGACTTTTTCCGCCTGGGCCGCATCGAACAGCTCCATCCCGTTCTGATGGAAAAAATGATCTGCATTCACCTCTGCGGGGAGGTAGACAATGCACACGGATCCGATGCCCCCGGCGCCGGCCGGCATGAAGCCACCGCCGGCGGCCTCAATTTTTTTGAAAAGGGGTTCCGAATACTCATCCATATAACCCACGCCACCGGGTGCGTCGGTATCGGTGGTTGCCCGGTACCACTGCTTGTAGCGCTCGTTCAGGGCCAGTCGGATCTTCGAGTATTGGTTCAGGGCGTAGGCAACGGCCAGATCGTCTCCCTCTTCCGCCGCCCTCTTCCAGATGTAGTGCAGTTCCTTTTTCATGAAGTGGAGGCGCTGTCCCACCGGATCGTTCCACTCTTCGGTCCATTCGAAATTGGTGTCACTCGCCAGTCTTCCCTTGACAGGCTTGCCGCCGGGCTCGAACTTCTTGCCCGGTTGACAGAGAAAGAGCCGATCGTTGAATCGTGATTGGGGTGAGATCAGCAGGGGCACCGCCAGGATGGCATAGGTATCGTGGGTGTAGATGTACTGTTCGTCGTCCTCGATCCCCGCCGAGCCGAAACCGGAACACCAGACCAGCGTGTTCCCACCGCCCAGACAGGAACTGGCATGGCCCTGGCCGCCGGTGATGCCCGGTTCCTCCTCTCCGTAGAGGGTGTTCTCATCGTAGACGGCGTGCTTGATGATCTTGGCCCAACTCCAGTTGGCCTGCGACAGCATGCTGCCAATCGCATAGATCGAGGTGCTGAAGGCGTTCGAACTCTCCATGCCGCCTTCCTTGGGTAGGGGAGAGAGGCCCTCGCAGATGATCTTGATGCCCTGCTTGATGCCGAAGTAGTGCGCCAGACTGTAGGCCGGCAGGTCTCTCATAGACACCAGGCCGTGGGCGTTGCGGAGGTCCTCCGGGTCGGAGATTTTTCGCTTATGGAGACCGTCGAAATAGTCGGGCGCCACATAGACAATCTTGTCTTCATCGCCTGCATCCGCCGCCTCGACACGGATTCGCGTGGTGAATTCGCTGGCGATGGCGGTGGTGGCCGGCATGTCGAACATCCAGGTGAAGGCCTTGGCCGGATTGGTCAGCTTGACCTGAAACCGTACCAGATCTTGGCTCGATCCCGGACCGTCGACTCCGCGGAGATGGGCCTCGATCTCCAGCGGGCATCCCTTCTCCGCGGCCTGAGTCAGGCGGGTTGTGACTTGATCGTTGCTCAGCTTCGGACGGGTGCTTTCGGCTGCCCTGTCCAGGTGGTATTTCTGAGCGAGTTTATTCTCGGGGTCGAAGAGGAGGCCGGCCATCCAGGGGTTGGTGCCGGTGTGTATGTACTTCTCTCTTAAATCCGCCGCGATGCCCGCTTGCATGAGGTCGTTGATCCACGCGATGTCCGTCTGTTGGGCCAGATCGAGGGGCGCCTCTGCCGGAGCGAACGATGCGGTCGCCGCCCTGGTCTTGTCCTGTTCACGCCCTATGCCCCTGTTTCGCAGATCCACTGCAGCGTCTCCCGGATAATGGCACGGATGCTTAGGACCCGCACAACAATAACCTACCGTTTCTCCATCTCATCTTTAGGTCGTCTTTGGCCGTTCCTCAATCGCGAAATCCTCAACGTAGGCACACTACGCCTCCGGATTCGCTCAATCGATCACGACCAAATCCAACCTAAATCTGAGCGGATAATTCGGTAACTTATTGTCATGCACGCCCTTAAATGGTGCCGGGGAACTCCTCGGGACTCGACCATGTAGTCGGATCACTCCGCTTCGGGGTGGCCTTTCCAGCCTGGGCCCCGAACGAAACGGCCGGGCGTGGCGCCGGTGTGCTCGCCGTTCTTCAAGACCTGAACCCCGTTCACAAAGACATGCGACACCCCGGTGGAATACCGGCCCGGCTTTTCGAAGGTGGCGTGGTCGGTGACTGTCTCGGGATCAAACACGACGACATCGGCGAAGTAGCCCTCCTTCAGGCTGCCACGGTTTCTGATTTTCAGGTTGGCGGCGGGGAAGGCGGTCAGCCGCCGGATGGCCTCCTGGAGCGGGATGACCTCTTCATCCCGCGAGAATTTCCCCAGCACCCGGGCGAAGCTGCCGTAAGCCCGCGGATGGGTCATGTCGGTGGCCCAACTCGGGTCGAGCGAGGCGGCATCGGAACAGAAGGAAACCCAAGGCAGGGCCATCTTCCTGCGGATGTTGTCCTCCGACATGCTGAAATAGACGCACTGGATCCGGCTGTCGTCCTCGAGCACCATGTCCATGACCGCGATCTCGGGCGCCTGCCCGCGGATGCGTGCCGCCTCGGCGAGGGTCTTGCCCATGAACTGTTTGCCGAGTTCCTTGTTGCGAAAGCCCACCAGCAATATGCCTTCCGCCGGCTGCTTGGCAAGCTGCTCTCGCAACTCGCCGGCCAGGCGCTCGCGCACCTCGGGATCCCTCATCCGGTTCATCCAAGCCGCGTGCCCACCTTCCTGCACCCAGGTCGGAATCACGCCGGTCAGGCCGGTTGAACTGGCGTTGTAGGTGTACATGTCGGCGGTGATTCGCAGGCCATCCCTCTGAGCCTCTTCCACGCGGCGAATGAGTTCGTCGAGCTTGTGCCAGTTGTCCCGCCTGGAGGCTTTCAGGTGATAAATCTCGGATCGAACACCGGCTTCGCGGGCAATGGTGAACAGTTCATCCAGCGCCTCGAGCAGATCCGACCCTTCGCTGCGCATGTGTGAGATATATAGCCCGTCGTATTCGGCCACCACTTTGGCCAAGCTGACCAGTTCCTCCGTCGAGGCGTAGTCGGCCGGGGCGTAAATCAACGCCGTGCTCATGCCCACCGCGCCCTCCTCCATGGCGGTCCGGACCAACACATTCATCCGCTCCAGCTCCGCGGCGGTAGGCGGGCGATTTTCATAACCGACCTCGTGGATGCGCAGCGTCGTCGCCCCGACAAAGGAGGCGAGGTTCGGGGCCACGCCTCGTTGCTCAATGTGTTCGAGCGCTTGGCCAAGCGTGGTCCACGGGATATCAAACTTGATCTCGTCCTGCCGGTTCAACCGAGCTTGGCGCATGCTGTCATTGAGCGGGCCAAGCGAGGAGCCCTCCCCCAGCACCTCGAGGGTGACACCCTGCCGGATGTCGCTTTGCGATTTGCCGTCACGCATCAGCGCGGTGGCGGTCCAGCTCAGCATATTGATGAACCCCGGCGAGACAGCCAGGCCGGAGGCGTCGATGATGGTTTTGCCGGGCAACTCCACTGGGGCGCCCACATGCGAAATCCTGTCGCCCCGGACGGCCAGCGTCCCCACAAAGGGCGTGCCGCCGCTGCCGTCGTAAATCGTGCCGTTCTGGATCACCAGGTCATGGATGACATCGCCCGCAGTTGGTCCCCGGCCGGGGATCGCGCAGGACGCAACCAAACCGGTCAGTAAGAGTGGGAAGATCAATTTCGCGGACAGCTTTTTAATAGGCTTTGTCGGAAAACTCCGTCGTCGGCCCGAGAGCGAGCAATTTTTTCGCCTGGCAAAGACGGCGAAGCAGGCGATGTTTGTTCTATCGTCGATGCAGCCGGATGCGGCCAGGCGGACAACTGCGGCTGCCTTTGCCCGACAGCGGCTGCGCCAGCAGCAATTAAAGCCTTCAAAGAAAAAGGGCCGCTCGAAGCCAGATCGAGTTTTCCGACACAGCCTCGGCTTCGGCCGCTTCTTTCCACCTACAAACGTGCGAATCTCGTCTGCCTGGAACTCAACCATCGTCATTTCAGTATCGTAAGTCGAATGTCCTTGAAGTGCACGATCATGCCGGAGTCGTGCGATTGCAGCTGAATCATGCCGCTGTCGAGACGCAATTCCTTACTGAGATGCTCGACGGATAGAGAATTTGGTTTTACCACCACAGATATGAATATACCCCCGAGGGAAAGACAGATCCAGTGGCTGTGCTTGTCAACCGCCAATGGGATCGAAAAAGCACCGCAGAATACAGCATAAGGGCTCTTTGATGAGACCATGAATGGAACCTGACTTCACGCAAAAAAGACTGACGGCAATAGCGTTTGAGTCACGGGTTCTTGAATGGGATTCAGTAAGAATGTTCAAGTTGTTTCCTCCTGAAGAGGTACAGCGGCACAGAGGAAAACGAAAACTGAAAACCTCTGTGCCTCCGTGGCTCCGTGAGAGATAAAAAACAAAGAACGCGGTCGGACGCGACTGCGCCTAGACGTTCATCTCTAGCGGTCCCCAGCCCTCGCGGGGCTCGCGCCAGGCCAGATCGTTAATCTTCGGGTCGCTGGTAATCTCACCCTTCTTGTTCAGCTTGAGTTTCTTTCCCGCGCGGGCGCAGAGGTTGCCGAGTTGGATATTGGCGGTCATGGGGCCGGAGTAGCTATAGTTAGACTGACTGAACTCGCGCGGCTTTTCGCCCTTGCAAGCCATGAAGAACTCCTTGTGATGGCCGGGGGACCGTTCCAGCAATTGGGGCGGATCGCCAAACTCTTTGTGCCTCTTCAGTGGGAGCAGTCGAGGCTGATTCCAGTAGTCATCGGCAACCAACATGTTACCCTGGGTACCGATGATGAGGTTTCCAGTCCTTGGTAGTCTTCGACCGGAGGCTGCGAAATCTTCCGGGGGCTCGGGCATGAAGGGCTTTCCATTATCGTCCTTGCCTTCGTACCAGTAGGTGGTGAAGCCGGGCAGGCCCCCTTTGGGGCGGTAGGTGCTCTTGATGACCATCCCAGCCGGGAACTGATCCTTGACGGGTCCGGTCATGGTGATCGGCTCCGCGGTTTTCGCGTAGCCGGGATTCATGATGGCGTAGATGCCGTCGGTGGTGTGACAGGCCATATCGCCCAGGGCGCCGGAGCCGAAATCGACCACGCCCCGCCAGTTGAAGGGATGATAGGGACCGCGTCCTCTCCGGCCACTTTCCCTGGGACCGGCGAAAGGCCGCATCTGCGCCGCGCCGATCCATGCGTCCCAGTCGAGAGTGTCGGGAACCGGAGTGGTATAGTTCGGACGGTCACCACCCTGCGGCCAGACGGGACGATTTGTCCAGGTGTGGAACTCCTTGATCTCACCGACCGCGCCGGCTTTGACGTATTCGTAGGCAAGCCGCCAACCCTCACCGCTATGGCCCTGGTTACCCATCTGGGTGACGACCTTGGGATTCTTCTTGTAAGCAGCCGTCAGCAACTGCGCCTCGCGAACCGACCAGGCCAGCGGCTTCTCGGTATAGCAGTGAATGCCCATGGACACGGCGGTCATCGAGGGGGCGAAATGGGTGTGATCCGGCGTCGCGACGAAGACCACATCGAGTTCCTTCCCGTGCTTTTCGAACACCTTCCGCCAATCCGTATACCCAGGTGCCTGCCCCCAGCCTTCCTTATCGTGAACCCCGCCCCACCGGGTCCTATCGACCTCGGCGAAGGCAACACACTGCAGGCCTTCCCCATGGGATGCGCGGGTATGGGTTCCAGCCTGCCCCCCCACCGCGATGAATCCGACCTGAAGTTTTTCATTGAGTCCCTGGGCCCGGAGGAGTTTCGGGAAACCGATCGTGCAGGCGGCCCCGAGGGCAGCGCTGCGTTTCACAAACTGACGACGCGTGATCTTTGACATGAGTTAGGTTCCTTTACTTTTTTCGAATGAATGCATCGAGTCCCATTCTAATCCCAGTCGGCGGGTTGTCTATTGGCAGCATCTTATTCAAAATCGCACAATCTATCAAGGGTCGTGTTGTGGGTCGGTAGGTCCGTAGGTCTTTAGGTCTGTGGGTCTGTGGTCAGTCCTCCGGCCCTCGGGGGGCGGTTCCGTTCGCGCTATGCGAGGTGCGATTGTCCGGGGCTCGCATCCGCTTAGGGATCGGCAAGAAATAAATTGGACATTTTGGGGTTCAAGTGTGCCGTAGATTTGGTCGCGCCGATTGAGC
>JADFHU010000174.1 GCA_022567055.1 Planctomycetota bacterium | reverse complement strand
CCGGATACAGCCAGGCGAAAAACAAGCCGCTCAAAGCCAGATCGAGTTTTCTGACACAGCCAAGGACTACTTAGGCCGTTTTCGGCTTCATGGACAACGCTCATTCCGAGTATCGAACGCTCGGAACACGCGTTGTTCTACGAAAGAATGCCCAGAACTCCACTATGGTAACAAATAATAGACGATCTGTCAATTTGTGATCGGTCTCACGGAGCAGGGCAAACACCTTGGAGGGGCGATTCGACACACAAAAACTCGGGTTTCAGGGCACACTCACCGAAAAAAAAGGGCCTGTTCCTTAGAGGAACAGGCCCTTTGAACGATCCATTCAATGACGCTCGGTAAGGATTAAGGTTGCTCAAACGGTTCGGTTCGACCGGCCAGCCAAGCCACCTCTCCTGCACTCAGGGCACGATCATAGATCCGCACCTCATCGATTGAACCGGGGAAGTAGCGGTCGCCGCTGGTGGCACGCCGTCCGATACTCACGTCGGTGTCAGGCTGCAGGTTGTAGGGATCGTCGTCACCACTGAAGGTAGAGTCCTCCATGCCGTCCAGGTAGAGGTGCGTCATGGTAGGCCTCAGCGTGGCACCCTCATCGACGACCAGGGCGCCATGGTGCCATTCACCATCGTTGGCCACGGTGTTGCCTCTCAGGTTGCCATTGCCGTGCTCCGTACGCAGGCTGCCACCGTCGATCCGCCAAGAGAGACGCTGCCCACCGGGGCTGGTACCCCAGGTCACCATCTCACCGTTCTCCGTGGTCTTAAACCAGTTCGTTACGGTGAAGGGCTGTTGGACGTTATCGACGACGGTGATCCCCTTGTACCCGGTGATCTCCACATACTGATCGATACCGTTGAGACTGACGGCCTGACCGCTTGCGCCCGCCTCGAAAATGGGTGCGGCCATGGGCGTTCCGTGTCGGCCATTACCCGAGGCATCTTGGAAGTCGCCATCGAGAGGATAGTAGACCGCCAGCCCTTCGACCGGCTCGACCGGCGTGACAAAAACGCGGGCAACGTCGGAGGTCAACTGGATGTCATCGACATAGACGACGCCCTGGCCCCCACTATCGACGCCCACCGTCAGGGAGCTGACGCGGCTCAAATTGGCTCCGACCTCGGCGAGAATAAGGGTCCACTTGTTCCATCCCAAACGCATCAGATTGGATGCATCCCCATCATAGGCGATCTTGGTGTCATTGATCTTGACGTACAATTGCCCGCCCGTGTTATCCGAGCTGCCCTGGAAGTAGAGCACCAGGGCCGCAACGCCATGCTGGGTCCAATCCATGGCTGAGTCAAACGTCCGCGTGGCCTCTGACCTTGGCGCAGCACTGTTGTCATAATGGATGGGCAAGGATTGACCACCGCCGTGCACAATACCGGTTTCAGGGGCAAAATTACCTACAGCGGGAGCTGCGCCCACGAGAGCCCCATTATTGGCCTCATCACCGAATCCGTCGACCCAGGTGGCCCAGATCTCCAGGAATTCTTCGTCCTTGTAGCCCTCCATATCGTCAATGGCGATGGTTCCAACTGTGGTAAAGCTCCAGACGTCCCCGGCCCACTCCATGGGATCCATGGCGTCGTTGACTTCTACGACTTGCCAGTAATAGGATTGGCCGACTTGCAGATCCGTTGCCAGGGTCTCAAAACGACTCTCCTGGACGGTGCCGGCCAGGGAGAGGTTGTTGGGATCGGTCCCCAGGTAGACATCGTGGTGATCGGCCTCTCGGCCATCCCGGCCCCAGGAGAGGGTCAGGTCGGGGGCCCTATCGACAGCGCCGGGCGAGGGATCGGGCCGAGTCGCAGAGGTGGGTATCGCGAAGAAGCGGACCTCACTCAGGCTGGTCTGCGGTGCAAACCCATGGACGCTATTGATGGTCATCCGCACGTACCGAGCCGAAATACCCTGGAAATCTATGACGCTGTTATGCGCATAGCCATCCGTGCCGGGCGCCTGGGCCAAGGGTGACACACCCGCCAATGGCGCCCAGGTTTGGCCGTCCACAGAGGTTTCAATGGTCACATCCTTGGCACCAAAGCCTATGAAGGGTTCTATCGTTTGGTTGGAGTTCCAGACCCATAGCTCGTGCATCTTATAGACCCTGTCAAAGGCGTATTCGAGCGTGGCCGGGATCCCAGTACTGATCCACATGTCGGCTGTGACGGCGCTGTGGAGATCGTCCACCAGGCCGGAACCGTTGATGGTGTTTTCCGGCAGAGAGAGGCCAAATGTGCTGGAGGCCGTGGCCGTGACATGGGCGATGGGAACGGAGAAGGGCTCCACGGTAAAACTCCAGGCTGTGCCCTTGAAGACGGTACGGTCTGGTGCGCCGTTGACTTCATCCACACGCCAATAGTAGGTTTGATCGAAGGCAAGACGACCGGGACCGTACCCAGCCTCGGTTTGGCCCTGACTGGCCAGCGCGCCCCTCGGATCCGCGACGGACGCATCATTCACGTCGTCAAAGGAGGTGCCGAAATACACATCATGGGTCGCCGCAAACTCACCCGCAGACCAGCTCAGGTCGGTATTCCGCACAACGTCCGTTGCGGCATCGGCAGGATCCGGGTTCGCCGCCAGTTCCTTGGTGACTCCCACACCCTCCATCAGCGCTTGAATCTCTTCCTGAGATAGCGCGCGAGTGAAGAGGGCGACGTCATCAATCAGGCCCTCCCAGAAGTTGCTTAGATTCTTGTGGCAACCGATGAAGTAGCTGCCTTGGCTACTTTCCATGCCAAACTGGCCCATATTCCCTTCGGGTTGACCATCCACATAGACCTGAACCGAATCGGTCGCGCCATTTTCCGTGACCACCACGGCGGCATGATACCAGGTGTCGCCCTCAACGATGATTCCGGATCCTGTGGTGGCGCCGCCTAGAAAGCTGCGAATCTCGCCGCCGTTGGCAACGAAGAGCCAGGTTCGACCCGTTCCACCGCCGTCTCCCTGCTGAAGAACTTCTTTGTTCTCAGCGGGTACGCCTACGGGTTTGAACCAGGCCATGATGGTAAAATCCCCTTGATTGAGAAGGGATATGCTGGGGTCGAAGGGAACGAGAACATGACCCGATGATCCGTTGAATTCCAACGCGCCACCGATCCGGCCCTCAACCACCCAATTGACGCCGCCGGTCAGGTTGCCATCGTTGCCGTTGCCGCTGGAATCGGTTACAAGGGTGCCTGCGCCTTCGTCAAAGGCCCAATGCGCCCCTAGCCCTTCTGTGGCGGCCGAGGCTGCCGCAATCGGATAGAAGGCAGCGACCGTCGCGGCAATAAGCCAAGAGAAGTGATTTCGTTTCATGACAGTCCTCCTTCACAGCAGTGTTGAACAACAATACCAGTCACTTATGCGTGACGATTCCAGGCTCTGTCTGAAAACTCCGTTGTCAGGCCCGAGAGCGAGCGATTTTTCGCCTGACAAAGACGGCGAAGCAGGCGATGTTGGCTCTACCGTCGATGCAGCCGCATGCAGTCAGGCGCACACCCTGTTGCCTTCGTGCAGCCCTTGCTGCCGTAGCAGCGTCGAACAGCTGAGAACATGAGCCGCTGAGATTGGGTTTTCAGATCGATCCCAACTCAATGCATGATACACTATTTCTTGTCAGCCAGTTCCAAGAAAGGTTCGGAAAAGACACACCCGTCATGACCCTTGACATCACCACTGTCCATGGTGGCCAAGGTGAGGAAGCGTTCTTCACCGCCCAAGGCGATGTCCACGTTGATGGGAAAGGCCTTGGTCTTGTAGGCAGGGAGGGTATGAATCCAGGCCCTGGAATGGATCCCGGATTCGAATGCGTCGACATGTTGGTCTATATGGAGATAGGTGAGTTGAGCGATGTCGTCTACATCGGGCAGGCCGATGCCGTTACATGCGATCGAGGTCCGCACCTCGGCTTGGGTAGCCTCTACCCATCGCCGACAAGCCGTTTTGTCCCCCGATTTCAAACGTTCAACAACATTTGCCAACATAGGCCACTGCTCCATCGTCACCCATAGATATAGGGCATTATGGGCAGAAATAACGCGGAAAAATAGTACGGGATCGGCAAGAAATAAGTTGGACAATTTGGGATCCAAGTGTGCCCCATATTGGGTCACGCCCGATTGAGCGAAACCACAGGCGTAGCTGTTCTACGCCGCGGATGTCGCGATTGAGAAGCGATCAAAGATAGGGTGCAATTGGGGATTCAAAAGTCCAAGTTATTTCTTGCCGTTCCCTAGAGGGGCTTTCAGAGACAACCGCCGCAACGAAGGGCTCATGCCAGGATGGCACTGGCACCCCGACCGCGCGTCACAACAGTAACATGTGTCCCCATCGCACCACAACCTCTGGTAGAATGAGAGCCTGTGCCAATCGGACACAGGCTCTATACCGGTTTTGTTCATAAAAACCCAAGGAGAATGCATGATGAGAATGATGAATCGCTAAGTCTCATGAGAGCGGGATTCGCGATTCCCAGACAAACGGGTCCGATTTCGATTCGGAAAGGTCCTTTTCTCATCCGTTCAGCCACTGCCTTTCAGGGGGCAGAATTCCTGCACATAACCTTGCGAATGGCCTCAAACGTGTGTTTAGGTCCTATCTGTGGACAACATAGATCTATGATTTTCGACGATATGTTCAGGTCGTCGGCGTAAACATACGATAAAACAAATGGATGCGCTAGGGACTATACGCGTCTATAACCTTGCAACTTTGCAACGTGTAACCGTTGAAAAAAGATGGCAAACAGATACGTACGGAGGCTTACTATGTTGAAATATATGTGTATTATCTCATTTTCATTACTGCTCATGATAGGGGCATCCTGTTCGACAGTCGATCCAGAAAAGTCTTCGCAATCGCTACAACGTGAAGGGAGACAGGAACGTGTTTATCATACTCTTGACGAGATTCACATCACGCAATTCGAGATTCAAGATCAGTCCATAGAAGATGCCATTCAAATACTCAACCGATGTGCCCAGGATTATAAGATCTATGTTAAGGGTTCGCCTCGAAAAGCCAATGTGATTCTGGTGGAAGCGATAAATACCGATCACACTGGCGACAGGATCGCTCTGAACCTTCAGGATATCTCACTCATGGATGCCCTTGAGGTTGTTTGTATGAAAGCGGGCTTGACGTACCAGCAAAAAGGCAACATTGTGTATGTCGGTCGCCAGGGTTCGTTCCAGCAAAACAACGAGCCCCTGCCGTAAAACATGTTATTTCTTGCCGGTCCCTTAATTCTGGGCTTCCCGCACTGCCGGTAGGTGATCGACGAGTTCCCACTGCGTGCGGCGCATCTCGGCGAGGGTGTCGGCCCGCAGGCGGCGCAGACGGCTGCGGTAGCTCGGGTCGAGCGCCAGATTGGTCAACTCCTCGGGGTCGGTGTCAATGTCGTAGAGTTCTTCTATCTCGTTTTGGACCAGTGTGCGGATGTATTTGAAGCTCCCCCGGCGAAGCGAGACGTACCAGGGGATGCCATTGAGATAGTGGCGCGCGGGGTCATCGGGAATCCGATTCGTGTCCGTTCCGTAGGACCGGCCGGTGAAGACGGTCAGCGCCGCATGCGGCCAATCCGACTGGGGGTCTTTCAAGAGCGGGGTGAGATCGTGGCCATGCATCTGCCAAGGCAACTTGATGCCGGCGAAGGAGAAGAAGGTCGGTATCAAATCGACACCTGCCACCGGATGCTCGACCACCCGGCCCTCGGGCAGCGTACCCGGCATGCTGACAATCAAGGGTGAACGGATGTTGGCATCGTAGGGTGCCAGCTTGGTGCGAAAGCCATGCTGGCCCCAGGCAAAGCCCTGATCCGAGGTGAAGACGACCAGCGTGTTCTCCAACTGTGCCGTCTCCTCCAGGGCCGCGACCAGCCGCCCCACGGCCTCGTCCAACGCCAGGACGCCCTGGTGATACTGCCGCACCCAGCCGTTCAGTGTATTGCCGTGGATACACCGCGACCCCTCAACCGTCCGTCCGCCGAATGTGCCGCCGATCAGTTGTGGCACGCCGTCCGGGCCCGCTTCCCAGAAGTTGATTGCCTGCATGTAGGCCGGTTTGCCCGGTCGCGGGGGGTAGATGTCCCGGGGCACCGGGATCGTCACGTCGGGATAGTCCTCGCGGTGGCGCACGGCCGGCGTGAAGGGTCCATGCACTGCGCCGTAACAGACCCACAGATACCAGGGACGACCCTCCTGCCTGTGTTCCCCCCGGATGAAGTCCTCGGCCAGATTGGTGTAGTTGTCCGTCGAGTATCCCCGCACCAGTTTCGTCTCTTGCTTCTGCTCACGGCCGCTGAACTCGATGATCTGGTCGTAGAAGTAGTGTCCCGAGTTCTCCGGGTATCGCGGCCGGTTCCAAACCGCCTGCCAATCCCAGTCGCGGCCGGCTCCGGTATCGGTGCCGGTGTGCCACTTGCCGACTTGCGCCGTGGTATAGCCCTCCGAGCGAAACACCTTGGGCCAGAAGGGACACTCGGCCGGATCGTAGGTGCTACCGGGATACTGGCCGGCCATGCGCATCGATCGCACCCCGAACTGGTGGTGTCCGGTCAGCAGCGTCGCCCGGCTGGGCATACACCAGGTCCCAATGAAGGCATGGGCGAAGCGCACTCCCCGGGAAGCCAGACGATCGATGTTGGGCGTGCGCACCCAATCCCAAGCCTCGGGATAGCAACTCACACTACGATGAGACTGATCATCGGTGTAGATCAGCAGGATGTTGGGCCGCGTATCGGCTCCCAGTGCCACGCTGTTTGCGACCAGCATCCCCAACAGGATGAGCTGTAGGCAGCGAGCACAGGGTAGAATATGAAGCGGACGGGTCGACCTGCGAACGTTTCTCATGAAGTGTCTCCTAAGGTCCGACAACAGGTTTCAAGTCAAAACTTGCTTCAGTAGCGTACCGCACGCCCAGGGTGACGACCAGTGGAATCTAGCCAACCTGGGTCAGTGGGTCGGTGGGTCGGTGGGTCCGTCCTAGGCGATCGAAAGTTTGTTGAGAGAAGCATAATCATCTTGTCTTTTCTCCTCTTGTCTATGAAACTGGGCCGTCGATAGACGCTCTGAACTACAAACCAAGGAACCTCGTGAGCAAATGGGAGCGTATTGATAGCATGCGGCGCTTTTCGCTTTTGAACCTGGGGCTGACAGCCTTGCTGCTCTCCGGTCTGCCCACGCGCCAGCCCGCTGAGGATGCAACCCGACCCAACATCATTCTCGCCATGGCCGATGACATGGGCTGGCGTAATAGGAAGAAGGTGTGACATGCACAAACAACCCATCTGGATGATTTTGACGATTGCCCTCCTGCTCGCTCGGAGCGCAGCATCTGCTGATCGACCGTTGGAGGAAGCAGAACTGCTGACCGACGGTTTTTCCGCCCTGCCCCTTGGGCGCTTTTCCGTGGAGGTCGGCGCCCATACGGAATACCACTATCTGCCGGAAGCCGCGCCCAAGGGTAGCTGGGCCGTCTCCTGCTTTACCTGGGAAGTCGGCTTCATGCGGGCCTGGCGCGTGCGCCAGGAGGGCGAAGACCGGATCATGGAACAGACATTTCGCAACGGACCCGGCAAACACGCCCATCCCATGGTCATCGCCGGTGATGCCCTGTGGCGAGACTATCAGGTCACCGTCGAGTTTGCGCCTGAGAGCGATCAACACCAAAGCGGCCTGGTGTTCCGCTATCAAAACGATCGCAGCTACTACTTCTTCGGCGTAGTCGGTCAAAACGCCGTCCTGAAAAAGGTCAACCATGCCTCCGCCTTTCACAAACCCAACGAGACCATCCTCGCCCAGAGCAAATGCGCCTGGCAAGCGGGCCAATACCTGAGGGCCAAGGTGGCCCTCCAGGGCAACAGAATCGTCGCCGAGTTCGCTAACGGTGTGACACTACGGGCTCGGGACGATGCCTTCAACCAGGGTAAGATTGGACTCATGGCGGACGGGCCTACACGCTACAGATCGGTGCGCGTGACGACGAGTCATGCGGAAAAGAGAGGGGTCCTGGCGCGCAAATCGCGAACGCAGCAGGAGGAAGCAGGTCTCCAGGCCGCCAATCCCAAGCTGGTGCTGTGGAAGAGGATGAGTACCGAGGGCTTCGGCGTCGGACGCAACCTGCGCTTCGGCGATCTCGACGGCGACGGCGTCAAGGACGTCTTGATCGGTCAGGTGGTCCATCACGGCCCCAAGGACCAATACAGTGAGATTAGCTGCCTGACGGCCATGACCTTCGAGGGCAAGCGGCTCTGGCAACTGGGAGAACCCGATGCCTGGAAAGATCATCTGACCAACGACGTGGCGTTCCAGATCCATGACCTGGACGGCGACGGCGAGAACGAGGTCGTCTACTGCAAAAACTTCGAGATCCACGTCCTGGATGGCAAGACCGGCCAGACCAAGTACCGGGCCCCCACCCCTCTTGCGAAACGAAAGATGAAGTTCGAACGTATCCTGGGTGATTGCCTCTTCTTCTGTGACCTCCGCGGTAGTGGCCATGATCGTGACATCATCATCAAGGATCGTTACTGGAACCTCTGGGCCCTGGACGACACGCTAAAAGTGATGTGGACCGGGTCCTGCGTGACCGGCCACTATCCCTATGCCTACGATGTAGACAACGACGGCAAGGATGAAGTCATGATGGGCTACACCCTCTTCGATGACGACGGCAGAAAGCTCTGGTCCCTCGACGGCAAGATCCGGGACCACGCCGACGGCGTCGCCATCGTCCGCTTTCGGCCCGATCTCGAACCGCGTCTCCTCTGCGCGGCCAGCGACGAAGGCATGTTCTTCGCGGACATGCGCGGGAAGGTGCTCAAGCACCACTACATCGGGCATGTGCAGAATCCCGCCACGGCCAACTTCCGGGACGACCTGCCCGGGCTCGAATCGGTCTCCATCAACTTCTGGGGCAACCAGGGCATCATCAATTACTACGATGCTGAGGGGACCGTCACCCACGAATTCGAGCCCTGTCAGTACGGCAGCATGTGTCTGCCCGTCAACTGGACCGGCAGATCGGAAGAATACTTCGTGCACTCCCCCAATGTCGAAGAAGGCGGCATGTACGATGGCTGGGGCCGACGGGTGGTTGTGTTCCCCGATGATGGCCACCCAGATATGTGCAACGCAGTCCTCGAT
>JADFHU010000173.1 GCA_022567055.1 Planctomycetota bacterium | reverse complement strand
CGGTGCCATAGATGACGTGTTCTTTCAAGCCATAGTCGTGGACGAGCTCTACGACATGCTGAATATGCTCTTTACCGGCACCGGGCTTCATGACGACAATCATGCTGGTCTCCCCTTAGGGAAAGTCACAGTGGAATGACAGAATCAAGAGGACATGATGAAACTCAAAATTAGAGTCCTCGTCAAGCGCGAAGGGGAAGTAGCTGGTGGTCAGTAGTCGCTGGGTCAGTGGGTCGGTCTGGCCGAGGACGCGCGTAATAAAAGCCCTACCGATGCAGCTCAGTAGCGCTCGTTTTCCCCGGTAGATCTGAGCAACTCCTACAACTCGTCGGATCGGGCCAACGCGGTTCCGATCCCTCATGCGTTTCCTCGGCAAGTTCCTACGACTCCTTTTTCTCTATCGTTCTGGCGCTGTCGCTCTTCGTTGTATGCGATCAACGAGGGTCATCAACTACCAAAATAGTCGTCAATAGCGTGACAAACGGCAAGTTGGTAATCGCTCAGATCCATGCAGAAAACTCCTGAATGGCGGATAGCCGAATGCTCACCAGTGCGGTCCCTCATAGACCGCCTGCGAAGGGTTGACACATGCCTCACACTCCTGCCATAATACACGTTCGCAAAAAAAGGAGAAACCGGCCCCCCTGACGTTTCACTGGCGAGAAAGCCAAGGGGGCCGGATGTACAGGGACGAGCCCCTACCAGCTACGGACTTTGTAGAGAAGAGGGTGAAAAAGTAGGGACTCCTCGGGGGAGGGTAAATTAGGACGATCAAGAAAAGGTTCGCAAGACATCCGTGACTGCCGTTTTGGGGGTCGTTTCATCCGTCGACCGCTCCTCCAATAAGTTCTCTGTTCTCTGGTGTGGCCATGACTATAAGGCCATGACACATCCTGTCAATCACCTTTTGCACAAATCGTAAAAAGGTACTGAACTTTCTCTTGCAACCACAGATCACCCTAGGGACATCACATAACGCTCGCCATTTGGATCCGGCCGGACTACAATAAATAATTTGTTCATTGCCCATTGACTTCCCGATGAGACACCCAAAGAAAGGACTAGGCAGCAGACCATGACAACGGAGTCTACAGGTCCCTATCGACACATCATCTGGGACTGGAATGGAACCCTGATCGATGACACGCAAGCGTGCTATGAAGTCTTGAGTACGATCCTGCGCGAGGCAAATAAGGCCCCGATCCCCTACGAAACCTATCTGCAAGAATTCGACTTTCCCATCATCGCCTACTACGAACGCTTAGGATTTGACTTTTCCGTCGAATCCTATGATGACATCGCCGCCGACTACATCGCGCTGTACGCAGACCGGCAGTTTCGTTGCAGCCTGCGGGAGAGCGCAGTCCATGTCCTGGCGAGTATTCAGAAGCTGGGCATAGGCCAATCCGTCCTGTCGGCTTACAACCAAACCTACCTGGATCAGATCATCACCTTTTTCGACATCCGCCACTACTTTGCGAAGGTGGTGGGTCGAGGCGATCACTACGCCAGCGGAAAAGTGACGGAGGGGAGAACTCTCGTGCAGGAACTGAGACTTGCGCCCAACGAGACGCTTCTCGTCGGTGATACCACGCACGACTGTGAAGTCGCCCGGGCCCTCGATATCGACTGCCTGCTCATTTCAGGTGGACACCAGTGCCCGGAAAAACTGCAGGCCTGCGGTGTCCCTATCATGACGTCCCTCCGCAGCGTCTTGGACTACCTAAGAGCCCCGGCCGAGTTTCGAGAGACAGCGTGAGAGAGTCGTAACAACAGTAGTCAGTAATCAGTAATCGGTTGCTAGTGATCGGTGTAGGCTAGAGACCGAATTACCTGGCCACTTAACACTTAAAATCTTTACACTTAAAATTTTATAACTAGTCATCCCGTCTTATTGAAGGAGCTGAATGATGGTTCGCAACATGATGTACGGAGTCTTGTGCTGTTTGATGTTGTCCTGCCTTGGTTGTGTCAAGAACGTAGTCTATTATCCCCCTCAATCGGAGGTCGACGACTGCCGGTTTTTCGTGATTGTTGACAACAAGCCCATCGGTAGGAACATCCAAGAGGTCTTTGTTACGGTGTATGGACAGGCGGGTAACGTTTACGCGATGCGAGCATTTGAGATTCCCGTCAACACGAAGGATACGTTGCGATGGGATGTAAACTGGGAAAGCCTAGACAAACTAAGTATTGTCTTTCGCGCCTATAAGTACAATTTGGGTTACGACAACATCATGACGCGGGAGATAGAGCCCTATCACGTCTTCAACTTTTCACTCGCTTATGACCCGCAACTCGGAACCTTCGTAGAAACGGCTGACTCCGACATCCCCGTGCAAAAGTGGCGTACGTGAGGCCGGTGACCGGTCATCGGTGATCGGTAGTCGGTAAGCTGAGGACGGTCTGGGCCGAAGACGAATTACTTGATCACTGAGTCACTTGCGTTTCAATTCGCACTTCGAACGAAGATGACATCGTAGGATGCGATCGCCCTGCCCGGGAAAAGAACAAACGCCTGCCGTGGACAGAGCCCAGACAGGGACCGTAAAAACCTGTCCAGCCGTTCCTTTTTTTCTTGCGAGATCGTCGGAGATGACAAATAATGCAAAAGTTAGCTTAGGCTAAGTTAGCACGACTAGGACAAATTGCGTCGACGCGCTAGGGACAACTCGGCAATAGGAGGCGCCATGGGGCCAAGGATGACTATCGATGAGATTGATATTAGGGGCAGGCAGATATGTGCCGTCCAGCAAGGGCACGCCGCAGAAAAGCGGGGCATATGTGTCCACCGTGCATACCCGCAGGCTCCGGCTAGAAACATGTCTAGGCCTGCGACCGGGATAGATTCCGCCAGGTGGACGGGAGCGCTGACCCTGCTGGCGACAATGGCGATCGTCTCCGCGGCCGTCAGGGCCGAAGAGTCACCGTGGCTCTTGGGGGACTGGGCGGGACAGAGGACCGCGCTGGCGGACAAGGGCGTTGAATTCGAAATGGTACTCACCCTTGAAGGCGTACAGAACGTGAGGGGTGGCATGGCACGGAGTAGTCGCGGGCTCCTGAATCTGGATTTGATCATGGATGCCCGCGGCGAGGCACTGGGGCTGTCGGATCAAGGGGACTTGCACGTCTATCTGCTGGGAAACGCCGGCGGAACGCCTACGGAAATGATTGGGGATCTCCAGACCACCAGCAACATTGAAGCGCCCAACACCTTCAAGGTCTATGAGCTGTGGTGGCAGCAGCGGCATGCCGGTGGCAGCCTCGCCTGGCTGGTGGGGCTGCATGACTACAACGCCACCTTTGATGCTTTGGAGAGCGCCGGTCTCTTTACGAATAGCTCATTCGGCATATCTCCCGCGAACTCCCAAGTCCCCCCTGCCATTTTTCCGACCACCTCCCTGGCAGTCGTCGCGTCGCTCTGGCCCGGCGAACGGTGCTATTTACACGCTGGGGTCTACGACGGCATTCCCGGTGACCCGGGCGACGACAAGGGAACCCATGTCATCCTCGATCGCGACGATGGGATCTTCTATGCCCTGGAGGGCGGACTGCAAAACGAAGAGACCGGCCGGAAGTTGGCACTGGGCGGCTGGTACCGAAGCACCGATTTCGCCGACGACTTCAGCGGCGCGTCCCATGGGAGCAACGATGGGTACTACCTCATCGGCGAGACCAACCTATCGGAGCATTGGGCCGGATTCTTTCAGTTGGGTCAAGCGGACAAGAACCGCAACCAGGTCGGGTTCTATGCGGGTGCGGGCGTGACCTACGCTTCGTTGTTCGGTGAAGATGACACCTTCGGCCTCGGTGTGGCCCACGCACGCAACACGAATAGCTTTCGGGCGGCTGTCCCGGGTGCAGACAGGTACGAGATGGTATACGAGTGCACCTATGCGTTCCACCCGGTCGGTTGGCTGACGATCCAACCCGATCTGCAGTTTATCCAGAACCCGGGCATGGATCCTACCCTAAATGACGCCGTGGTGCTCTCACTGAGGGCCTACATCGCATTCTGAGCGAAAGACGAATTCAAGCAGAAGCCGCAGCTTGCCGAAACCAAATTGATGAACGGACTTTTTAATCATCTTGTGTCTCCAGTGGTTGGCTGGTCTCGATGGGATCCGCGCCCGCAGCAGCGTCGGTAGCAGTCTCCAAAGGCAGGCCAAGGGCCCGCTCCAGATCACTCAACGATGTGGACGCGTCCGACCAAGCAAGGACGTAGGCCCCCCTCGTGTTGAGCAATGCGCGCTGCGACTCGAGCAAGGTGAGGACGTTGGTCGTGCCGGCTTTGTAGGCGGCGTTGGTAAAATCGAGGTTCTTCTGAGCCTGTGGCAGTAGACCATCTCGATAAAAGGCGACGTTTGTCCACAAGACTGAGGCGCGATCAACGGCGATCCGAATATCCTGCGCGATGCTCAGGTGCAAATCCTCGTATGACTTGATGGCTTGCACGTGTGCGTATTGTGCTCGCGCGATCCGGGCTTGATTCTGGTCAAAGATTGGTAGAGTGACCGAGAGGTGCGGGCCCCACATGGAATCGATTTCTTGAGGGTCTTTGCCTGCATTGCGGCTCTCCAGCCGTTCACCACCGACGCCCACGGAGATTTCGGGAAACACACGAAGGTATTCCAACTCAACCTCCGCCTCTCCGGTGAGAACGGCTTCGGAAAGCGCCTGCAAATCCAATCGATGCTTCCGGGCTCTGGTGATCAAGCTGTCGGAGTCGAGGCTGGGCGAGAGGAACTCCGGAAGCGCGTCCGTCAGTATCAGTTCCTCGACGCGCTGATCCAACGATAAGAGCCGTGCCAGTGAACGTTTGGCGTTGAGGGTTGCCAGTTGAGCGTTCCGTAATCCAAGTTCAGCCCTTAGCACCTCGCCGCGTTGAAGGTTGTCATCAAGCAAGCTTGCCGCCCCCGCTTCACGCTGGGCGCTGATCGCGTCGGACGACTTCGTTACTAAGGCGAGGTTCTGCTCTGCGATCTCTACCAAATCTTGTGCCGCAGCGCCATGGTAGTAGGCTCTCTTCGTTTCGGCGACGAGTTCGCCCGCCAATCGTGCCACGTTTACGATTTTCTGCTCGAGAGCGTGCCCCGCAGACCGTTTCTTCACAGGCATTTGCCAGAGTTGGACGATGTTTTGCGCGAGGTTCGCCTGAATGTTGCTCCGCCCACCGCCTGCGGGGAAGAGAACCCCAACACCGAGCGACGGATTCGAGAACAGCCCCGACTGAACGAGATCGGCGCGGGCAATGCCAATGTCTAGAAAGGCGACTTGGAGTTGGCGGTTGTTGAGCAGGACAAGCCGCAGCGCCTCGTCCAGCGTTAGCCCGTCAGCGAGTGTCGTGGTTAACTCGTCCTCTGACAACCCCACTTCTTCGGGACTGTACGCCCTTTCAAACCCAGTGCTTCTTTCGATCAGTTCGCGCGCCCGCAGGTAATCCTGCTGTGGCTTGACGGTTGCACAGCCTGTTGGGAGTACCACCCATGCAAGCAACACACAGGCAATCACCTTGGGCATTCGCTCGTGCGATCCGATCAGGCTTGCGGTTTTTCTGTCATCGGTGACTCGTTTCATTTCGATACCTCTTATGGAAAAGCAAGTATGATTTACCGGCCTAAATCGGTGCCGCCGGCAACGTGTGCTAGATGAGTGACACATGGGCTTCGACGTCTACGGCAGGCTCAGCCCCTACGGGACGGCCAAACCGCAAGAAGAGCGCCGGTACCACAACCATGTTCAAGAACGTTGATGACAGCAATCCAAAGAGAATAACGATCGCCATCGGCGTCAGAATCTCGCGTCCGGGTTGGTCACCGCCAAATGCCAGAGGAATCAGCGCAAACCCGGCCGCCATCGCGGTCATGAGGATTGGGGCGAGTCGCTCCATGGCACCGCGCCGCACGGCCTCGTGGAAATCCGTTACGCCCTCGAACCTTTGCAGGTGCCTAATATGCGACACCATCATGATTCCGTTACGAGCGGCAATGCCGAAGACGCTGATAAACCCGATGAGTGAGGCGACCGAGAGAATTCCTCCAGACAGGTATACACCCACGACGCCACCGATCAGGGCCAACGGCAGGTTGATCATGATCAAGAGCGTGTCGCGAACGGACCGAAAAACGATGTGGAGAAGGAAGCCGATTCCAAGGATGACCACGACGCCGAAAACTCCGAGCAAGCGTCTCGTCTCCTGTGCGCTTTCAAACTGCCCGCCGTATTGGACATAGTAGCCCTGCGGCAGATCGATCTTCTGGCTCACAACCTGTTGGATTTCAGCTACCACACTTCCAAGGTCACGGCCGGCGACGTTGCACATGACAACAATCTTGCGCTGGGCGTTTTCGCGGCTGATCATATTTGGCCCGCGTCCCTGTGTGATACTTGCAAGGGCCTTGAGCGGAATCTTCAAGCCTTCGGGTGTGTCCACCAGCACCTCGCCGACCATCGCCGGAGACGCATTCATCCAGGAATCGGGGACGCCAGCGTCTTTGTCATTGTCGGCCTTCGGTGGCTCACCGACGCGCACGACGAGGTCAAAGGCGTTTCGACCTTCGAGGATTTGCGTCACGGCGTCCCCCCGAAATCCTGTTTCAAGCGCTTTCGCGACATCCGCGATGCGCAATCCGTAACGCGCGATGGCCTTCCGGTTGAAGTCAACGCGCAAGACAGGGATGTCCGTCTGTTGTTCGATCGACAAATCGACGACGCCGGCAACCTCGCCAATGACGGTCTCGACCTGCTTTGCTACCTCCCTGAGTACCAGCAGGTCTTCCCCGAATATCTTGACGGCGATATTCGCACGCGTTCCGGACAGCATGTGGTCTATGCGGTGGCTGATGGGCTGCCCGATGGTGATTATCGTCCCCGGTACAAGGGTGAGATCACGACGCAATGTTTCCAGCAGCACCTGTTTGTCGATATTAACCAGGTCGATCTTAACTTCCAGTTCGTGGGCGTGGGACCCCATGGAATGTTCGTCCAGTTCCGTTCTACCTGTGCGTCTGGCAGTAGATATGACGTTGGGGTGCGACAGAAGAATCCCTTCCACCATCTTCCCGATCTGATCCGACTCATCCAGGGAGGTTCCCGGCACGGTGGCGACACTGATGTTCAGAGTCCCTTCGTTAAATTCCGGCAGGAAAGACCGTCCCATAAACGGCAGGATGGCCAACACGACGACCACCATCAATCCCGCAAAACCGATGATCTGGTTTTTCCGGCGCAAGCACCATTCAAGGGTGGGTAAATACACTGTCTTAAGCCGGCGCACCAACCAGGTGTCCCCGATCTGCTTGCTTGAAACGTTCCTCAGCATATAGGAACTCAGTGCCGGGGTGACCGTCACCGCCACCATAAGGGACGCGAAGACGGCGACGACATAGGCCAAGCCCAACGGCGTGAGCATACGCCCTTCCACGCCGCTCAGGAAAAAGAAAGGGATGAACACCATGATAACAATGGGCGTAGCCATCGCTAAGGGAGCTCGGATTTCGGACGACGCGTCCGCCACCACATCGTCGAACGGGCGGCGCTCCGATTCTGGTTTGGCCACATTCTCACGGATGCGGCGATAGACATTCTCTATATAGACAATACCGTCATCCACCAGCACGCCTATGGCAATCGCCATGCCTCCCAGTGTCATGGTATTGATGGACAGTCCGAGGAGCTTCAACACCAGGATTGAGACAATAAGAGCCAATGGAATGGCGATCACGGAAATTGCAGTTGTGCGAATATTCATCAGAAAAATAAACAGGACAAACACCACCAGGATCGCCCCGTCCCGGATCGCCTTCACGACGTTTTGAATCGCCACTTCGATAAAGTCCGACTGCTTGAAGATGTCTGTGTGCAGGGTCACGTCCGGTGGTAGCGATGGTCGGATCTCATCCATAACTGCTTCAATTTTTCGGGTCAATACCAGCGTATTCGCATCGGGCTGTTTGCTGATGACCAAGATGACGCCGCTTCGGTTATTAATGGACGCCGTACCCAAACGGGTAGCCGGCGCGATGGCTACTTTGGCCACATCGCGGATCAGCAGCGGAACACCTTCGTGGGTCGCCACCACCGTGTATTCCAGATCATCCAGTGTCCTGATCCGCCCAATGCCCCTGATCAGATATTCCTGCCCCGCATCTACGAACACGCCACCGGTAGCATTGACGTTCGTCGCGGATACGGCGTGGAGAATCTGCTGCATGGTCAGGCGATACTTCCGTAACAGGTAAGGGTCAATCTGGACTTGGTACTGTTTCGTCTCGCCACCGTAGACCAGCACCTGGGCCACTCCGGGGATAGATCGTAGCCGGCGCCGGAGGGTGAAATCGGCCAAGGTGCGAATCTCCATTGCCGAGGTGATGTCGCTGGTGACTCCTATCAGCATTATCTCTCCCATGATGGAAGTGATCGGCGCCAGGATGGGCCGGTCTACTTCATCAGGAATAGCGTTCTGTACGGACTGAAGTTTTTCGTTAACGATCTGTCTGGCGGTGTAGATATCCGTTCCCCATTCGAATTCCACCCAGATGACGGAAAGGCCCTGAATGGAGTTGGACCGGACCCGCCGGACGCCCGAAGCACCGTTCACCGTCGTTTCCAGGGGAAAGGTCACCAACATCTCCACCTCTTCCGGCGCCATGCCGTGGGCTTCAGTGATGATTGTGACCGTGGGGGCCGTGAGATCGGGAAATACGTCGACGGGCAGCCTTACTGCTGTATAAACGCCCACCAAAAACAGCCCCAGCGCCCCAATCAGGACGATCAGCCGATTGTTCAAACTCAGGTGCATTAGTTTTTCTAGCATATCGGATTCCTATGGTTCGGGCACATGCAGTTAATGGGCGTGACCATGACCTATCTCCTTGGATGTGGAGGCCAGTTTTACCAGATAACCCCCTTGAGTCACCACTCGCTCTCCTGCCTTCAATCCGCTCTGGATGGATATCCAGCCTTTATAGCGACTGCCCGTTTCCACTGCCCGCTTTTCGAAGGATTCGCCTTCCGCGTGGACAAAAACGATCTGTTGGGCATCGTCTTCATAAAGGGCATTTTCAGGAATGCTCAATGACCGGGTTGCACGGGTAGTGTAGAGTTCCACTTGCGTCATCTGACCGATCTTCAGAATGTTGTCCGGGACAACATTCTGAAG
>JADFHU010000172.1 GCA_022567055.1 Planctomycetota bacterium | reverse complement strand
GCCATTGCCGTTGGCCGCATCGGCATTCGTCAGGCCTTGGGTGAGCGGATCTACAGACGGCCCGGAGAGAAACGACAAAAAACGGGACAGGCCGGACCCCCGCGCCACACGAAGCTCTCACCCGTCAGAGGTCCGGCCCTCATCTGGAAAGAGGTTCGCGTGGGCCATCTTGCAGTCGGGTTGTGGCAACGACGTTTGATGATCTTGCTCACCGTGGCCGCCCTCTTCACCCTATACGGCCTCTGCGCCTGGTACCAAGCCTTCGACCACGCGGCAACACATACCGCCATCATCACCGGCATCTCTCTGCTCGGGCTGCTACGCGTCTCGACGAGCTGTGCCATGAGCATACCCAGAGAAAGGGAAACACAAACCTGGCCGGTGCTACTCGCTACGCCGCAAACCGATGGGGAAATCCTGCTGGGCAAGGGCATCGGTGCCTTGTGCCTAACCGGCCCCCTCTGGTTGTTGCTCATTTGCCACCTCACCGTCTTTATCATCGCCGGGTACATCCATCCCGCAGCGCCTCTGTTCATTGTGCCCTTTGTGAGTGGCGCCATTGTGATGGTCGGCGCCTGGGGCCTCTACGTGGGGTCTCGATGCCAGCGGGCGTCTACGGCAGCGGCCATTGTGGTCGTGCTTTTTGTTCTATCGGCGACCAATTTTTGCTGCCCGCTGCCGACGTTTCTTGTCAGTCCGCTCTTTCTCATGGGGGGGATGGTAGCCACACTGTCGGGAAGGCAGGCCGCAGGTCTCTCCATGGGTCGGATACTCAATCGCAGTGCAGATTTTTCCCTGATCGGCATCCATCCCTATGCCGTTCTCTTGCTGATCATCCTATTGTATTTGTTCACCGCCTGGGTCTGCCTGGCCTTCGCCAGACGCAACATACGCAAACGAATCTTTCGCGAGTAGAGGGATAAGTGCATAACGCGATTAGAGAATGTCTCAACGGCTTCTGGCTGACCGGACCGATCTTCGACAAGGAACTCCGCGTCTCCAGCCGACGGCGACGCAACTACCTGTTGCGCGTCGGCTACATCACGCTGCTGGCACTCTTCCTCAGTATTGTCTGGGTCAACACGGTTGGAAGTGGCTCCAGTGATGTTTACTCGGTGTCACGTATGGCTAGCGCCGGCCAAGATATGGTTATCCTGGTCGTCTGGTTCCAATTCGTAACATGCCAACTCCTGGCGATCGTGATGCTCAGCACGGCCATCAGTGGCGAAGTCTACCATCGGACGCTCGGCGTCCTCATGACGACCCCCATCAACAGCCTGCAGATCGTCTTTGGCAAACTGCTCAGCAAGCTGTGGCAGTTAATCTTGCTCTTGGCGATCAGTCTGCCATTACTGGCCATCATCCGTGTTTTCGGTGGCATCCCCTGGGGGTTTGTTGTTCAGGCATTGACCATAACTCTATGTGCCACGGTGTTCGTCGGTGCGCTGAGCCTCTTCTACTCGATCTATCTGCGTCGTAGTTACGTCGTGATCATCGTCGCCCTCATTACCGTCGCGGTTCTCTATCTCTTCATCCCTATCTTCACGATCATTGTGGCGGATGGGGCGAGGGCTAGTCGCTATTTCGAACAGTTTTTCTTCTATGTCAATCCCTTCTTCGCGCTGGGGAACCTGCAGCAGTACACGTTCTTTCCCGGCAGCGTTCCCTGGCAAGGGGGACACCACTGGTTGGTCCACTGTGGCATCATGCTGGCGGCCAGCGCCGCACTGCTGGCCTGGTCCGTGGCGCGGGTGCGTCTCGCAGCGCTCAAGCAGATTGCCGGAGGCGCAGCGGCCGCCCAGCCCAGCAAGAAAACCTCCGCAGAGCCGGCCTTGTCTCGGCCCATTGAGAGCGTCCATGGCTGTCCCATCCGCTGGAAGGAATTCCGCTCGCCGCTGCTGGGACGCTACCGATGGCTCGTTCTGGGCATGTCCCTGCTCTTTTTGATTCCCCTGTTGACCCTATATGTAAACGCGGGGGCGGAGGGGCACCTCGACGACGACGACGTACACATGGTCTTCGTCGCCGTGTACATGGGATTGGGGATGCTCTTCACCATCGTGATACCGGCCACCGGCATTACCTCTGAGAAGGAGAGCCAGTCCTGGCCCGTCCTGCTGGGGACCACCATCGGCGATGGAGCGATCCTCATGGGAAAGTTCTGGGGGGCCTTGCGGCGCTGCCTCTGGGCGTGGGTGCCCCTACTCGCCCATGTCCTGATATTCACACTCTGGCCCGGCATCATTCACCCGATTGCCGCCCTGGGCATCCTGCTTGTAGTGTCCGGGGCCGTGATCTTCCACATCGGCAGCGGACTCTACTTCAGTACTCTGAGCAAACGCACCACCACCGCGGTCGTGCTAAACTTTATCCTACCGGCCGTTATGTGGCTTTTGATACCTATGCTAATGTTTTTCCCTGCAGGCACCAGCGACAACTTCGCCGAGGCCTACGTTGACAGCATCCCGCTTGTTCAGTCCATCGCTTTGATGGAGGGGGGAGTCCCTGCATCTAGAGCGATGCGCTACAGGGGACCGTACATGAAATTGAATGGTGTCGAGGTCCTCTTCTACCTGGTAGTAACCGCCTCAATGTATGGCGCCATAGGCTGTTTGTTCGCCTGGCGGGCAAAATGTCGCTTTCGCAAGAACATCTTCAGATAGAGCCTGATAGAACAACCATTCAGTTGAAGGAGGCATCGCATGTCCCGACAAACAATCGGGCGCGACCCAATATGGGGCACACTTGGACCTCAAATTGTCCAACTTATTTATTGCCGATCCCTTATCTCTCTTGATCTGTTCACACTGGGGGGGTATTCTTTTACCTCTAAAAGATGGAAATCAAACTTCCTATCCTTAAAAATAGTTTGTCAAACATTTAAGTGGGATAGAATATCCTGATGATCGATGGTCGAATGTTACCCAATGAATCTTCAGGGAGCAGGCCCCTCACCTGCTGGGTTGTCTTATGCCTCCTGGCCCTTCTCTCTCCACCCGATAGGACCTGCGCAGAGGAAGCGCTCTCGCCTGAGGCCTCTATACTTGGGGGCGAAGCCTTGACCCTGATCCGGGATAACTGCATCTCCTGTCACGGTGGTCGGAAAACAAAGAGTGGACTGAAACTCACAACGCGCGAGGATCTCCTTAAAGGCGGGGACGAAGGTCGGGTGGTTGCACCGGGTAAGGCCGATGAGAGTCGACTGCTTGCCAACCTCCATCCGGATGCCGAAGTTCACATGCCTCCCAAAGGTCAGTTTACTCCGGAACAGATATCGACGATTCGGGACTGGATAAATCTCGGCGTTCCCTGGGTTGAGAGTGCGCTTAAAATCGAATCAGCGTTTTTGGCATCCCCCTCTCTTTCAGCGCTGCCGGAGTCCTATCGCCCGGCCCTCGCACTGTCGCTTTCTCCCGATGAGTCGAAGCTGGCCGCATCCCATGGTAATGCCCTCCTGATCTATGATTTAACCACGACACCACCTCTCCTGACTCACACCCTGGTTTCTCATGCAGATGCGGTTCAATCCATTGCCTGGACCAAGAACGGAAAGATCCTTGCGTCAGGGGGATTCGCACGCATTGTGATCCGGAATATTCCGGCGACGAACGTGATCGCCGAAATCACGGAGAACATCGAAGGACGCGTGACCGCGCTGACCTTCTCCGATGACGGACACCAACTCTTCTCGTCGAGTGGTTTTGTTACCCAGCCAGCAGGCATCAAGGTCTGGGATACTTCGAACTACACGCTTGCAGCCGGATGGGATGCCCATGAGGATGTCATTACGGCCCTTCTGTTCGACGCCGTGAAGGGTCAATTGTTCAGTACAAGTGTCGACAGGATGGTCAAGTGCTGGAACGTAAAAAGCTTCGAGTTCATCTCAAAATTTGAGGGACATACGGATTACGTCCTGGCGTTAGCCGTAAACGCCAAAGGCGAATTACTGGCCACCGGGGGATCGGACAATCAGCTCAAGATATGGGACATCGCGACCGGTGAACAGAAAATGACGATCCGGGGACACCCGGCCGCCATCACGGGACTATACTGGACCGGCCAGAGCAATCAGATTGCCTCAGCCTGCGAAGATGGAATCTTGCGCCTCTCCACCGAATCCAAAAACAGGCCGCAGAAGACCTTCAGGAAGGCCCCTGATGTTGTTTATGCCGTTACGGCGACGACAGACGGGAAAACCTTTTTCGGGGGTTGTCACGATGGAATTGTTTATAGCTGGGATCCCGACGGCAACAGGGTAGCCCTCGCCGGGCCGGAACAATGATGAGACGTCTCCATACGACTACCCTGCTTCTGATATCGACCCTTATCCTGTTCGCCTCCCTGCTTGCAGCGGGGAGCACGCCGTCAGGGGATGCCATCGAGTCGATTCAGATCCATCCACCTCGGTTGGGCTCGCTTGTGATCGGGACTTCCCATGGCACAGTCGTCACGGCCCGAACAAGGTCAGACTTCCTGATGGATAAGACGGGCGAAGTCGAATGCCGGGTTATCAATACCGCTGTTGCCGCGATTGATGACAGCGGGACGGTAACGGCCCTGGCCGAAGGCGAGACCCGTCTCGTTGTTCGGTATCAGGATTTCTCTACGAGTGTTGCCATTAAGGTTATCCCTGCTGCCTTTAAGTCGCTCAGTTTCAAGAATGACATTCTCCCCGTTTTGAGTCGCGCCGGATGCAATGCCGGAGAATGTCACGCAAACGCCTCAGGTCAGGCCGGATTCAAACTGTCGGTGTTTGCCTTCGACAAGAAATCTGATTTCCGGGAGATCGTTAAGGACGCCCGCGGCCGACGGGTCTTTCCCGCAGACCCCCAGCGAAGTCTCATTCTTCTCAAGCCCACCCAAAGCATTGAGCATGGCGGTGGGAAGCGCTTCGAAAAGGACTCTGATTTTTATAGAACCCTCGAGACCTGGATCCGCAATGGGATGGCATACGAAAACCCGGAAGAACCCGAACTCGTTGCGATCGATGCCTATCCGAAAGAGGGCCGATATGCGCAGGGCGCGCGCCAGCGACTCGTCGTCCAGGCCAGCTACTCGGATGGAACCGTTCGTGATGTCACTGAATTATCCGGGTTTTCTTCTGAAGCTAAAGAAATCGCAACGGCAGATGCTTCCGGACGAATCACGCTGGGCCGGCACTCCGGCGAAGGAACCGTCGTGGCCCGCTATATGGGTCTTGTCGCCGTCAGTCTCGCCACTATCCCCCCTGAGGTACGAATCCCCGATGAATTCTACCATGTTTTACCCATCGAGAATGACATCGATCGACTGGTTTATCTGCGCTACAGGAAGCTCGGGATACTCCCATCAGACCTTTGTGATGATTCAACCTTCCTCCGCAGGGCGACACTCGATGTGGTCGGCGCGCTGCCAACGGTTGATGAAGCTCTGGCATTCGCGGCTGATAAGGATCCGGAAAAACGCCATAAGCTGATCGATCATCTTCTCAAGGACCCGCGCTATGCCGATTTTTGGGCCACAAAATGGGGGGATCTGATTCGTCCCAACCCCGCACGCGTCGGGGTCAAGAGCGTTCGGGTATTCGATCTTTGGATTCGCAGGAGCCTTCGCGAAAATAAACCATACGATCAGTTTGTCCGTGAAATTATAACGGCGCAGGGTACCACCCATCGTGACGGCCCTTCAGTCCTCTTCCGGGATCGACGCAAGCCGGAAGATGTGACCACCCTCATTAGCCGGATTTTTCTCGGGGTCCGGATGGAATGCGCCAAGTGTCATCATCATCCCAACGAAAAGTGGAGCCAGAAGGACTTCTACCAGTTGGCTGCCTTCTTCGGGGAGGTCGGCCGCAAGGGCAAAGGAATCTCCCCGCCCATTTCAGGCAGCACGGAGTTCATTTTTCATAAACCCGGGGGCAAAGTGAAACATCCGGTCTCCGGCGAAGTCATGAAGCCCACGCCCCTTGCGGGCGAAGCGCTCGACATTGAACCCGGCGTGGACCCGCGGGAGAAACTGGCTGACTGGATGGCCGATCCGGATAACCCCTATTTTGCACCCGCCATCGTAAACCGGATCTGGTCCGAACTTATGGGAAGAGGCATCGTTGATCCTGTCGACGACTTCAGGGCATCCAATCCGCCGACGAACCCCGAGCTTCTTGAGTGGATCTCCCGCGATTTCATCGCTCACGATTATGACCTCAAACATCTAATCCGGAGAATTGTGCAATCCCGGACCTATCAACTGAGTTCCGAACCCGGAAAAACTAACATAGGAGATACGAGGAATTTTGCCCGATCCTATCGCCGACGGCTTAGAGCCGAGGTTCTCCTCGATGCGGTAAGCGACCTGACGGAAGTTCCAGAGGTCTTGCAAGGCCTCCCCTCGGGTTCACGCGCGATCGAAACCTGGAGCAATAATATTGGATCCGAGTTTCTCGATGCTTTCGGAAGACCCGACTCCAGCGAAGACTGTACCTGTGATCGGGACCCCTCAAGCAGCCTGGTACAAGCGCTTCACCTCATGAACTCAGATCGTATCCAGTCCAAAATTGCCCACGAGAAAGGACGAGTTGCGCGCCTTGTCGGCGATGAAGCGTTATCCATGAAGGACATCATCAATGAGGTGTATCTGGCAGCCTATTCCCGGCCCCCTGCGCCGGAGGAATTGGAAGTTGCAGCGGAAATCCTTTTTGATGCCCCCGGCTTGACCCGAAAATCGGCTGCCGAGGACATCATGTGGGCCTTGATCAACTCCGTTGAGTTCGTGTTTAATCATTAAGTCTTGGGAGAATTCACATGAGTAATTCTTGCCGCAATTGTAATGGTGTGTCGCGCCGTGATTTCATTCAGCTCGGCTTGAGTTCCCTCGTCGGCCTCGGCATGACGGACCTGATGCGTCTGCAGGCCGCTACGCCCAACGCCGGTAAAGTCAAACCGGGTGACATGCGCTGTGTCATCATCTGGCTCGACGGTGGCCCGAGTCATTACGAAACATTCGATCCCAAGCCCGATGCCCCTTCCGAGATTCGTGGGGAATTCAAACCCATCAAAACCAACGTTCCCGGGATTGAATACTGCGAGATTCTTCCACACCTTGCCAAGATCGCCGACAAGTCCTGCGTCATCCGCTCGATTTGCCATAACCAGAATAATCATGGCGCCGGTAATCACTATATGATGACCGGTCTGCCCACGCCAATGCCCGTTAACTGCGGCGCCAATGCCTCATTTCATCCATCCATGGGTTCGGTTGTCTCGTATTTCCGCGGCCAGCCCAATAAAATGCCCGCCTATTTTGCACTTCCCAAGAAGGCCCGATCGGGCGGCCCGCACATGCTGGGGGCAGAACACGCTCCCTTCGTGATCGGGGGCGATCCCAACAGAGAGGGCTTCAAGGTCCGGGACGTCGTCCTGCCTACCGGCATCAGCCAGGGGCGCGCAACGACACGACGCAGGCTTAAGGATGCGCTCGATCGCATGTTACGGATGAATGACAAGATGGCCCAGGATCCGGCCGTTGATTTCGACAGCTACTATGAACAGGGTTTCGACTTGATTTCCTCGCGTGAGGCTCAGGCCGCGTTTGATATCACACTGGAAACGGATGCCACGCGCGACAAATACGGCCGCAATGCCCTGGCCCAGCGCTTCCTCCTCGCCCGGCGGCTCCTGGAGGTTGGGGTTCCCTTCATCAACATTTATTACGGTGGCTGGGACCATCACGTGGATATCTTTAAATCACTCAAGAATAAGAAGGTTCCCGATCTCGATCAGGGGCTCGCTGCGTTTATCTCAGACCTCGATGATCGGGGGTTGCTCGAGTCTACCCTGGTTATCACGATGGGCGAATTTGGACGAACCCCAAAAATCAACGAACGCGGCGGCCGGGACCACTGGTCCAGCGCCATGAGTGTTCACATTGCCGGCGGAGGCGTGCCGCCTGGCCAGGTTGTCGGCGCGACCGATATCAAGGGCTACTACGCATCCGACAATATCTATACACCACAGGACCTCGTCGCTTCGGTCTACACAAAAATGGGAATTGATCCGTTCCAGCATCTGCATACGGAAACCGGAAAACCTGTCCAATTGGTATACGATGCGAAGCTTATCAAAGAACTTTTCACCTGATCTTTCTTCGCTTAGGAGCCTCGCAGAAATAAGTGTTTCATTTATCGCTCAGATTTGCGTCAGATTCAGTCGCGCCCGATTGAGCGAAACCACAGGCGTAGCTGTTCTACGTCGAGGATCTCGCGATTGAGAAGCGACTGAAGATGGCGTGAAGATGAGATGAGAAATGGATCAATTATTTATGCGCGGTTCCTAAGGGCTTAATAGATGGCGTGCTTCTGAGAGTGCTGAGGTAGATAAGATAAGGGGACAACCCTATGGATGCCGTAAATGGACAAGAAGTCATGAAAGCTATTGAAGCCATGAAGGATAAAATCATTGAGCAATTTCACCCGATGAAGATCATTCTTTTTGGTTCTTATGCACGGGGTACTTTTGCCGTGGACAGCGATGTTGATCTGCTGGTGGTCATGGAAGTTAACGGCTCAAAACGCAGGACGGCTGCCGCGATTGATCTGGCCCTTGCGGACAGAAGTCTGTCTCTGGATTTAGTTGTCGTGACGCCTGATGAGTTTGAAAGCTTTCAGAATGTCACCGGTCATTTCCTCTGCCCGGCAGTGCGAGAAGGAAAGGTTCTCTATGAAAGAGCAGCCTGAGATACTTAAACTGGTACGACAATGGGTCGGAAAAGCAGAGCAGGCAGTTGTTCTTGCTCAAGCTGTACGCAAAAAGGTCAGGGAATTGTTGCCCGAAGAGGTGTTGAATGAGGAGGCATAGTCAGTGGTCGGATGAGCAGCGATTGTATCACAGCACGGGTTGACCGTAATGAAGGAGCGATGATGACAGTGATTCGACACTTGATGGTCGCCGTTTTTGGGGTCGGTTTTGCCGCCACAGCCCATGCCGCGGAGATCACGACGCTGGGTCAACCCGCTCAACTCGACATCCGCGTCGCAGGCGCCCATAGCATTCGCGTCACGCTGAGACCGGTTGCGTTTGACGATACGTTTCCCTTCACCCCGGCGCTGGCCGAGCGGGCGTACGCAGCCCCCGTGATCAGCCTCCGCGCGCTGGACGAACCCATCAAACGCCAAGTCGGTCCATTGACCGTCGAA
>JADFHU010000814.1 GCA_022567055.1 Planctomycetota bacterium | reverse complement strand
TCTGCGGCGAGTGCGTTGATGTTAGGCGTGCGAATGCTGCTGCCGAACACGCCGAGATCCGCGTAGCCAAGATCATCCGCGAGAATATAGACGATGTTGGGCTTGCGCTTCGCCTCCGCGGCCAACAGGTTGGCGGGCAGCAGAAAAGTGGCAAGGCAGAGAACGGTGAAACAATTACGCCTGGTAAACTTCGCCTGTGTCATGCTGTGTTCCTCATTTAATGACTGCGTGGCGGCAATGGGCAGCTTGCAGACGGCCCGAGGCCCATCCCACCCTCTCACACCAGAATCTCCTTAACGATCCGTGCATGTTCAACGCCTGTCAGGCGCTGATCGAGACCGCGGTGTTTGATCGTGAATGCTTCATGGTCGATGCCCATGCAATGAAGGACGGTTGCGTTCATGGCGCGTATATCCGTACCCTGGGATTCAATGTTGTAGGCCCAGGCATCGGTCCTCCCCCAATCATAGCCGCCTTTGATGCCGCCTCCAGCCATAGATTCAACCAGCAGATCAACTTCATGTTGTCTTCATCTCTATGGAACCACACTTGTCTCATAGCCCAGGCTGCCCCACACGGCCTTTTGTATCCGAACCAGATCAAGATTACCCTCCTGCCCCGGGGCACGGAGGTTGTCCCCGCGATCGCCCCAATCCCATCTGGCCATCAGCTCAATAGTGCTTGGATCTTTCCAGCCCCACCACTCTGAATGACCGTCGGCAAAGGCCATGCTCGTACCGGCACCGTGACGGGCGGGAATGGGATTCCACCAGGTGGGTGAGCTCCAAGGCACGGCCCAGGCCGCATCCCAGTCCTCTCCGTAGTCGTCCAGAAAAACCATGCGTCCGCCTGGAGACTTGATCTTGTAGCGATTCTTGAGGACCGGTCCGCCGTCAAAGCTACTTCCGTTCATGGCATGAGAGCAACTGTAGGTGCGCATCTCCTGGCGTTTGGCCACCGGACAGCGATAGACCTTCACGTTGTTGACATACTTGAAAAGCTCGCCGCCTTTGATGGCGTCCAACTGTGTCTCCTTGGGGGCCTCGACGGGCCGACTCCCTGAAGGATTCAGGACCCATCCCCGCTGGGGCCGAGCCGTGGCCTGGGGCATGTTGCCCGCATGCTCGTCGCAGTACATCATCCAGCCCAGGACAAGTGTCTTGGCGTTGTTCAGGCATACGGCCCGCTTGCCCTGCTCGCGGGCCCGACTCAGGGCCGGCATCAAAACGCTCATGAGTATGGCGATGATCGCAATTACCACCAGGAGCTCGATCAGGGTAAAACCGTTTTCGCTTTGGATCGACTTCATGTCATTCTCCTTACCTCAACAGGACAGTCCCATGCCCGGTGCCTAAGGCACTCTAACAAAACCGTCGCGTCGGCCCGAGGCCGAGCGAAGCGGCCATCTGCAAGGCGGCCGAAGCAGGCGATGTGAGCATCGTCGATGGAGGCCAACGCCGCATAGGGCCGCTGCAGCCGGCCAAAGCCAGCAGGGTTTTGTTAGAGTGCCTTAGTCAACTCCAAGCCATTCTAAATCAGCCAAGAGCGAGAACCTAGAAGATCTTTCTCTTTTTTCTTATGGATATGTTAAGAGCACCTACGCAAAATGAGTCTGCATTCGAGCGACTTATTTTCCCTCTGGACGGCGTCAGGCTCCATCGACCATCCTCAGGATGGCCTGCTTCGCCTTCCTTGCCAGAGGCACGAAACGCTCGCTCTCGGTGCGACGATCATTTTGCGTAGGGGCTCTAAGAGCAGCTTCCTACAAGGATCATTGTAGCTAACCTAGATTCGATCTCCTACAATATTGAACCCTGAATTTGAGACATGCGGTTCTGCCCATGATAAGGCGGTCGACTATGGCGGACCAGCGAGGCTTCTACCACTACCTCTCGGTCAATGAGCAAGCCATGCGGTGGGGTATCTACCTCACTGCCGCCGGACGCGGGACGATCGTCCCAGGAGAAGCGTATCCTCCACCGGCTCACCCGAAAATGTACGCCTTCGACTGGCGCCGCGGTGGAACGCTCCCAGAGTTTCAGCTCATTCTCCTCACCGAAGGGTCGGGCGAATTGGTTTGTCGTGCTTTGTCTTGATGTTCCACCAGAAACCACACCTGTTCTCGCAAGTAGTCAATCGCTTTGCAGAGTTCCTTGTCGATGCAATAGGCCAGAAAGGTGACGAACGGGAGCCATAGGTCCAGTTTCATGGTCCTGGCACGCTACGAAATCCTCACCTGACTTGCAATCGCTTTCATCTGTATTGACCTTATGTCCCTGCTACAGAAGGAGTTATACGATATTAATACTAGCACAGT
>JADFHU010000813.1 GCA_022567055.1 Planctomycetota bacterium | reverse complement strand
CCGATTAACCATGAGATCCGATGCACGACTGTCCTCCGATCATTTGTCCTTCCATGTGGAGTACCGCCCCAGAGACCCAAATGTCTGACAGGCATTCAGGCGACCCGTAGAATCAGTAATCAGAGCTTCACGTCCACCTAGGCATCATCCGAAATAGTGTTTAAACTGTACCGCGCGTGTCCGAAACTGTCAAGTGATAGATGCGTGATCGTGAGACAGCAGGCATTGCAGCTTGGGAGCTATACACTTACAATACCGCCAAAGCGCCATTTCTATCCTTGAACCTGGAGGTCGCCGGCATGCACAGATCAGGTGTGAACAATAGAAACGCCCTCCCCTACCTGTGCCGCGGGCTCGGCCCTCTCGGGCCAGGAGTCGTCTCGATAAGAGAGATCCGCGGCCCCTGTGTAGTATGGCTGAGCGTCGCCATACTGCTCTCGTCCGCAAATCCTCTCCGGGCCGCTCAGTCGCCAGGGCAACTCACGGTCCGCATCGTGGATCTTCAAGGCCAAGCGCTACCTTGCCGCGCCTGGGTCGAAGTGGTCGGCGAACGTCTGTTTCGTCCCTCCGCGCCTGAAGTCTGTACGCCCTATCCGCGCGATCGCAGTTTTAGCTGCGACGGATACTTTACCATCGACCTACCGGCTGCCCAAGCGCTCGTTCACGTCGAACGGGGCAAGGAGTATCGGCCGGTCAATCGCTCAATCGACATGCGTGCAGATCGAGAGAAGGCCATTACCATCACACTACAGCGCTGGATCGACATGCCCGCCGAAGGCTGTTACAGCGGTGATCTGCATGTGCATCTGGGCGCCGACGATCCCCAGGTGTTGCGTCAACTCGCCCTGGCCGACGACGTCCATGTGACACCCGCCTTCACCTATTGGCTACGCGGCCGTGAGTCACGGTGGCCCTCGACGTGGCCCCCCTTTGGCGAAGGCGAGCCCTGGGTCATCGATGCCACGCACTTGATCACGCGTACCGCCGTTGAAATCGAGCGGATACAACGTAACGCAATTCCGGGGGGCTCGGTGGGCGCCTCCTTCCTCTTTAACCTGACCCGACCACTCTCTGCAGAGCGTGCCGGCGAACATTTTCCCACAGATGCGGCCCTATGTCTGGCTGCCCGACGTCACTCCCCCGAGGTGGTCATCGACACGGACAAACCCTCCTGGGCCGAAACGGTGGTTGGCGCCGCGCTGGGCGCCTACGACACCGTCCAGGTCTGTCACAACCACTACCACCGCGACCAGACCATCTCCGGCGGCTGGGGTATGATCGGCCCCTTGGCACCGGGGGAGTCCAATGCCGCCCCAGGCGACGGCCTCTTTCATCGCACCAATGCCCTCTACTACCGCCTGCTCAACTGCGGCTTTCGTCTGGGCGTCTCCGGTGGATCGGCCATCGGCGTCATGCCGGTCCCCATGGGCTACAGCCGAGTCTACGCTCAGCTCCAGGGGCCGTTGACGGCAGACAAATTCTGGGCTGCGTTGAAGGCCGGGCGCTCCTTTGCCACGAATGGTCCCATGCTGACCATGACCGCCGACCGGCATACGCTGGGGTCCACCCTCAAGCGACGCTCGGCCGACCAGAGCCCGGTCCGTGTTCAGGTCCGAGTGCGATCCATCGATCGCCTGGAAGCCCTGCAACTGGTGCATAATGGGCTCGTCGTCGAAAGTATCGATTTGAGCGAGGAACAGCCGACGCCTGTGCTCGACCGATCGGTGACTTGGCGGATTCCCGCGAAGCGCAGCGGCTGGATCGCGGCGAGATCCCTGTTCCGCGCCCCCGACGGCCTGCTCCGTCAGGCCCACACCAGTCCTATTTATATCGACGTCGACGATCGCCCCATTGCCAGTCGCGAGGACGCGCGATACATGCTCCGCTGGATCGACAGATTGACCGAAATCGCCCGACTGCCCAACCGATTTCCCCGCGAGGCCGACCGCGGGGAAGTCCTGGACACCTATGCACAGGCCCGCGCGGTCTACCAGAAAATTGCCAGCGAGGCCCGCTGAACAACTCGACGCATCTAGTGCATTGTTCCGCCGCTGAAACGTGCTCATCAGTGCAAGGACACTGCTTCAGCAGTCAACAACTACTACTACTCCGAAAATCTATCCTTTTTGTTCCTCAAGCGTCTCTTTCATTTCCATAACCAGTTATAGATCATCGACTTACGAAGGAGGGTTAGTGAACATTCGTTCCTCCCGTATGTCGCTGGCTACTTTTTTAGCGTTTTGACATCATGATGTCAAAGGCAACAGAAGGGCTCTAGGCTGATGAAGAAGTCACGCAGTGGATGGGTCGTCCCGTAAG
>JADFHU010000171.1 GCA_022567055.1 Planctomycetota bacterium | reverse complement strand
GGGAAGACGATAGGTGTGATACCCTCCTGTCCCCGATACAAACACATCGACTTCCTGCTTCAGGGACTCCGCAGAGGCCGTCTTCTTTTGGGTCAAGCCTGCGGCCGCAAGGGCTTCTTTGTCCGGCAGCCCCCTAAAGAACCCTTTCTTGCTCTTTAGCAGCGCATCGGCGCCGGAGGGAAGATCATCCAGACGGGCCTGCCATGTTGGAGGCAGGATGACGCCATCGGGCGGGTCGGGCGTCATGAGAAAATTGTCAAGCGAAGCAGGGTCATGAGGGGCAGCGCCGAGGTGGTGATGGAAGACCTTTCCGGCGCCCTCGATTGGGTAGCCGTATGCCATGCAGTGCTGCGCCAGTGTCACCCACAGCAAAGCGTACATTAGGCTTTGTCGGAAAACTCCGTCGTCGGCCCGAGAGCGAGCAATTTTTTCGCCTGGCAAAGACGGCGAAGCAGGCGATGTTTGTTCTATCGTCGATGCAGCCGGATGCAGCCAGGCGAAAAAAGGGCCGCTCGAAGCCAGATCGAGTTTTCCGACACAGCCTAGAACGCTTTGTGTCCGGACAACATTCATTTGCAACCTCCCTTAGCCGTGTCTTCACTCGCAAGGTATCTTGAGGCGACGTCAAAGAAACCAAGCGCCTTGAGGCCATCCAATAGCCGTATCACTGTCTCCCCTTCTATATTCATCGAGGGTGCATGAACGCCCCCCAGATCGAGTCCCAGTTCTTTCATGACCGCTTTTAGGGCGGCGTTGAAGCTTTTTGTCTCAGCCAACAATCGGACCACCTTCATAGAGAGGCGCTGCCATTGCCCCGCCTCATCGAGCCGGCCGGCATCAAGGGCATGCCTTAGCCGAGCATAGAGTGGGGCCATGATGTTGTAGGTACTGCCAACGGCACCACGGCAGCCCAGCACGAGCGCACAGAGGAGTAGTTCATCACGACCATACAGCATGTCGTAGCGCCCCCCCTCAAACTCGCGGCAGAGTGCGTAGTCGACTAAGTCGTCGTGAGAATACTTGATACCGGCGAGATTCGGGATGCGTGACGTTGCCGCCGATAGAAAGTCAATCATAGGAAAGCAGATCCCACTGATGGAGGGTATGTGATAGTAGTAGTAGTCTAGCTCAGGCACCTCTGCGGCTGTCTGTGCCGCGTGGTCGGCCAAACCTTCAACCGAGATCGGCCTATAAACGATGGGTCCCATTTCGCCGACGCCACGGGCACCGATCCGGGCGGCATGACGTGCCATCTCTGCGGCCGAGCTTTGACAGGTATGTGACACATGCACGATCACGATAAATGGGCTGGAGGCGGCCTTCACCCACTGCTCGGCAATGGCCATGCGATCTTCGATGGAGAGAGAGAAGCCTTCACCCGTGGTGCCATTGACAAATACGCCGGTAATCCCATTGGACTGCAAGAACGCAACATAGGATGGGATGATCGCCAGATTGACGGTGCCATCGGGATGAAACGCGGTGAGGGGAGCGGCGATCAATCCCTCTGTCTTAGAAGTCATCCCAAAACCTCTTTCGACTGCGATTGGCTGCAAAGCCCGTGGATCCGCGTTGTCGGCGAAAAAGGTTCTCGACGTACTTCAGTACGCCTCCGAGCCTTTTCCGCCTCCGCCTTGACCACGGACTTTTCGCTCAATCTCGTTACAAAACGGGCTTTGGGATGACTTCAAATCATTTTGAATTTGTTTCGTATTTCGAATTTCGATATTCGGATTTGATGAGGTCGGTTACCTCGAAGTTCCCACTCACGGTATTGAACGAATCATTATCCTTTCCCCTGCCGCCACCCGTGAAGTTCAAGGTAAACGACCGGCCATCCTCGGAGAGCCACTTGGTGGCGAATGCCACGAAGAAGACATTGTTTCGCCAGGGTAGATCGCTGCCGGGTCTGGTCCTGCCGAAGGGATCCTCCTGCGTCCAATAGGCCACCGTCGTCCAGGGCCCCCAGGGCGTGGGTGCATCGAAAATGCCCATTTGGCCGGTGTGCGATGCGCCGTGTTCGGTACACAAAATGTAGCGCTGCAACCCCGCGTTGTAGTGGGCGCTCATGCACCAGCCCACGCCTCTGGGGTCCTCGAAGACGGGCTGCTTCTGCGAGATGTTTCCCCAACGGGGATTGCGGGTTTCGTCGAGCCCGCCGTAGAACTGATACGCGGCCTTGCTTCGGGTAACGGATGTCTCGGGGACCCGTGCCAAGTAGAGGGTGCCGGGTTTGTGTACGATCAGTTCCACGCCTCGGGGGCCTGCGTGTTCCATGGTCGTGCTCTGCGGTCGGATGAAGTAGAGGTAGACATAGTCGCCTAACTCCGTGGGAACGCCACCGTTATCCTTTCCGAAGTTCAGGAAGGTGGGAATCGTCAAATTCTCCGATTGAAGGAATCGCCAGGAGGGTCTGTGCCAGGTGGCTGCGCGGTCTGTCGATTGCCAGACCTCCACGTATTCGTAGTGGTTTCTATAGCCCTTGCCCGGTACGACGTCGGGAACGACCAGCATGTAGAGCAGGCCGTTCACGCTGATCATGCCCCAGCTCTTGCCCTTGCCACCGAATTGGGCGGGATGCTCGGGGTCGAAACCACCCCAGCGGTTGATCCCATGCCAATGGCTGCCCGGCCCGGAGACGCGCGCGATGCCCAGGCCCACGCGTCCCTTGCTGTTGGTGCCGCCGAATCCGCCCCCGTCTCCCCAGGCCCCGTAGAGCTGGTCATCATCCGCCCAGGTGAGTTGAAAGTTGTCACTCCCCTGGGCGCCGCGGCGGTGGGTCGACCAATCCAAACTCAACCCTGTCATGAGCGGACTGTTAGGATAAGGAGACACACCGCGAGGTGCAGATACGCCAGTGTTGACACCCGCTGAAGCTGTCAGCGTAAGGACGAGAAGATACGGTACTGCTCTCAGCAATTTCTTGCCCGTCCCTAAGGCTAGCCAGCATCGAACTGAATATGTGCCTTCGGCGCGTCCTTCAGGATTTCATCAAGAAGGGGTTGTAATCGCTTCCGTACTCTATCGGCTTGCGCTCCCTCCATCCGTGACTGTTCCAGCCAATCGTTGGGCACGTCGTAGAGCGAACCGTCGGCATAGAGCTTCCAGCGCCGGTCGCGGACGAAGCATTTGAAGGGTGCACTCTTCAAACCGTTCCGTGAATAGGAGACGAATATCCAGTCGCGGGCCTTACTTGAGTCGCCACGCAGCAAGGGCAGGAAGCTCTGGCCGTCCGTGCCTACTGGGATATTTGATCCCGTCACTTCAGCGATGGTTGGCAGCACGCCGGCGAAATCGATGGGCGAATCGATGACTGTGCCCGGTTGGATGTGTCCCGGCCAGTTGGCCACGAAGGCCACCCGCGTCCCGGCGTCTGTGGTCATTCCCTTGCCACCCTTGATCTGCCCGCGTCCGGGGAAGGGTGAAGTGATCGACTTGTTGGTGCCGTTGTCGCCCGTGATCATAATCAAGGTGTTCTCGCGCAGGCCGAGTTCGTCCAGCTTGGTGACGATGCGGCCGATCGTTTTGTCCATGTAGGCGACCATGTCGCGGAAGTGATCTCGGGCTTTTCTGCCTGCGTCCTGCTTGTTCCGGCTGTTCCAACTGGGGCTGTCGGGCGTGGCCACAAAGGGATTGTGCACCAGGATCATGGGATAGTAGACGAGGAATGGACTCTCCTTCTTGCGCTCGATGAAATCGATGATGTGGTCAGTGACAAGGTCGGGTCCATATTTGCCCTCGGTGCCCTCGACCAATTCTCCGTTGCGGAAAAGAGTCGGCGATTTGTAACGCGAGCCCTTCGATCGCAGTTCTTTGATCGTGGCATTTCTGTTCTCGTTGCGGGCGCCGAAATGCCAGAGGCAGTATTCGTCAAATCCGGCCTTGAAGGGGCCATTCAAGTCTCCGGCCGAGAGCTGCCACTTACCGGCGATGCAGGTGGCGTAGCCATTGGCCTTGACCATCTTGGCGAAGGTCGGCTGCGAGAGATCGAGTCTGCCGAATTCCGTGTAGTTACGGAAATTAAAACGCCCGGTCATGATCTTCACTCGTGAGGGGGTGCAAAGGGGTTGAGCGTAGGCCTGGGTGAACTTTGCTCCCGTCTCGGCAAGCCGGTCGATGTTGGGCGTCGAATAGAATGGGCTGCCGTAGCCGCTGTAGCATTCGAAACCGATGTCGTCCGCCATGATAAGGACGATATTAGGCTTGTCACCGGCTGCGGCGGCGTGGGAGGCCGAGTTTAAGCACAGCAGTGCCAACATAATTGACTTTAACAACGTGAGTAATTTGATTGCCTGAAACGTCGAACCTGTCATCTGTTTTCTCCGAGAGTGAGAAAAGAAACTGGCGTTTACGCTTGCTTGGCCGCCTCGGGAAGGATCAAGTTATCTTGGACCTGCTGATGATTGACCATGTTGGAGATGGTGGCGCTGATGTGCGGATGTCTCAGTGCCCACAGATAGGCCTTCTGGGGGAGCTTCCACTGGCCGCCAACCGCGGCATTCATGGCAGCGACTCTGGAGGCGTCCACCTCTCCACGGTCTGGTCCCGGGTAAACAGGACGAGCGACCTTCATGGAGATCACACCGAGTTGTGCCTCCGCGGCGAGCTTCAAGGCACTCGACAGGCGGCGGTGATTGACGATATTGCAGGCCACCATGGCCACGGCGTATTGCTTCGACTTCACCGCGGCCTCCAGTACGCCGGCCGGGTCGGAATGCGCGGACACACCGAGATGGCGTACCTTTCCTGCTTTCTTGAGGATCTCGAAGGCCTCAAAGATCTCCGGGTAATTGAGCAGTTCTTCTGCACTGCTGGCGCCGTGGGGACACATCAGGATGTCAAGGTGATCCGTCTGGAGCCGTGCCAGGCTTTGATCCACCGAGTCGAGGACCAACTGCCGGTAGTTCTTGTCTCGATCGATTAGGTGGCCATACTTCATTTCCATCACATTGCTCAAGGCGGCTGCCTCCAGCTCGCCTATCTGGCTGTCGAAGTAATTGACCAGATAATCGGGGTCGGCTGCACGCTTGGCCTCGATGTTGTCCTGGGCCAAGGTCTTGAGCTTCTTCTGCTCGCTCTCGGACTGCTTGTCGAAGATCTGCTGAAAAAGTTCTTTACGGTTGTCGTCCCAGAGGCTCACCTTCGAGTTCAAGAAGAAGGTGTCACGGTTGCGCGCCTTGATGACCTTGGCATAGGCCCGTTCACTTTCGCCCTGGCCGTAGGCTGGCGCCGTATCGAGATAGTTTAGACCGGAGTCGAGGGCCCGCAGCACATGGTCATAGTTCTCCGGTCGAATCTCATTGCCGCCCATGACGACCCCGGAGACCATGAAGCCGGTCTTGCCCAGGGGACGATAGGACATGCCGGATTGGCGGTTGCGCCATTCTTGCGCCACTGCCGATTGCGCCAAACCGGAGCAGCCTGTGCTCAGGGCGAGGGCGGTCCCACCTGCGGTCTTCAGAAACGCACGTCTGGTTTTCATGGTGTCACCTTTTGTCTAGAACCGATTTCAGCTTTGGCCCGAGTATAGCGTGTTCGGTCCGCCAGTGCTAGTGCCGCATCTCACCCGCATCGAGTTCTTTGTCCTCTCCGGGAAAGTACGGGGCCTGTCTCGGCGCCTTGTACGACGGGTGACATCCCCTCCTCACACCTCAACGACACCCCTTCTGATCTGATCCAATTCGATGGATTCAAACAGGGCCTGAAAATTTCCCTCCCCGAACCCCTCGTTGCCCTTCCTCTGAATAAACTCGAAGAATATGGGACCGATGCTCTCTTTGGTGAAGATCTGCAGCAAGAGGCCGCCCCCCTGGGCTTCGCCGCCATCGATCAGTATATTGAGGTCGCGTAGGGCATCGACATCTTCGCCATGGCCTGGCACCCTATCATCTACCAGGTCGAAGTAAGCATCTGGCGTTTCCTGAAACGGGATGCCGTTGTTTCTCAGGGTTCGAATGGTGGCGTAAAGGTCTGAACTCGAGAGCGCAATATGCTGTATGCCCTCTCCATGGTATTTGTCGATGAATTCCTGGATCTGTGATTGTTCATCAAGAGATTCATTGAGAGGAATCATAATTTTTCCACCGGGGCTGGCCAGGGCCTCACTGTACAGCCCTGTTTTCTTCCCTTCGATACGGAATGAACGCAGTTTCCTGAACCCGAATACGGTCTCATAAAAATCCCGCCACCTGGCAAGATTTCCTCTCTCCAAGTTGTGAGTCAGATGGTCTACCGTCAGCAGCCCGGCGCTAGGGTTGGGAGTCTCCTTGACATTCAGAACATCCCACAGTGCCTCTTGGCAGCCATCGTCCACCAAATAGATCAACGACTCGCCAACGCCTCTTATGGCGGGAATATCATAATCCCTACACTCCGCTTCAATGGCCCCCAGGGCGATTGCTTGCGTCTGGGCCTCCCTGGCATTGTCCACGCGAAAGCCCAGGGCGCAGGCACCCCGGCAGTGGACACTGCGAAACTGCTCGGCATTGCCACCGGCACTGGGGTTTGAAATGAAGCGTATAGACCCCTGAGAGTACAGTTCGATGGGCCGATCGGCATGCTGTCCGGTTTTCGCAAAGCCCAGACTGTCAAAAATGGCGGCCAGGAGTTGCGGATTGTTTCCCGAGAATTCAACAAAGGCTAAACCATCGGTTTTTACGTATTCACTCGACATGTTCTCTTTCCCTTCTCCACAGAAATGAATAATCAGAAGACCTGGTGGACCGACGCATCAGGCCAAGGCATTGCCGATCCAGTCTCTTATTAGGGTGATCAGCAATTGCCTATCCTCTTCAAGCATTTGGGTATGCTTCAAACGAGGACAGTGACTTACGGTCACTTCACGACAGTTCGGCACATGCCGAAACATGTCATAGAATTGGTTCTCATGGTTGAATTGTTCCATCCTTCCTCCCGTGTAAATATAATAAATGCTCACCTCCCTCTCCAACAGCCTCTCCAAAATCGCCGACGCATCCTGCAATGCCATATACTGATAATTGACCAATTTGAAGTCCGCGCCCTCAATTCGCATTTCAGTCTCTGCGTCCTGATGCCTACGCTGAGGATGGAGGCCCATGATCTTTAATGCTTTGATCGCAACTCTATTGAGAAAATGACGGCTGAAAATGCTAAACCATCGCCAACGCTTTGTTCTATACGCATGGGGATCGATAAGTACGACCCCCTCGACCCTAGGGTCCTCATCTGCGTATCTAAAGGAATCTTCGGCGCCCGAGCACAACCCGCAGAGGAGACAGCGTTGGGTGCCCAACGTCGATTCAAGGAAGTTGACGGCCGCCTCCAGGTCCACATGGGTTCTGTCCAAGAGGGTGGCATCCGTATGGAGGATTTCGCTATTGCCCAGGCCACCCAAATCGAAGCGCAGGGTAGAGATGCCTATTTCCGCCACCTCCCGCGCCAACTGGGTATACAAGCCGTAGGGCCCCGATTTTGTCGTTAGGCCCGCCGAAACCAAAATCAAGACGCAATCATTGCTTTGATGCTCAGGGAGCGTCATGACCCCATGCAAGCGATTCTGTTCGCCGAATTGGACCGCCTGTTCCTTCATGGGTTTCCCTCCTCGAGCAGTGTGACAGCCGTTTCGACGATGTCTCTGTCTGAAATGACCTTGGTGAAGCTCAGTGATCTGCTCCAATGGCAATGATGGTCCAATCGGACCAGCTTGATTCCGGTGTCCCCGTCGGGATGGGGCGCGAGTGCGTCCGGTACGATGGTATCATGGGTGGCCAAGACACGGGGCTGTGTCGGAAAACTCGATCTGGCTTCAAGCGGCCCTTTTTCTTGAACCGTTTTATCTGCTGCTGTCGCAGCAACGGTCGGATCAAGGCAGCCGCGGTTGTTCGCCTGGCCGCATCCGGCTGCATCGACGATAGAACAAACATCGCCTGCTTCCCCGTCTTTGCCAGGCGAAAAAATGGCTCGCTCTCGGGCCGACGACGGAGCTTTCCGACAAAGCCTGGGTGAGCTACAGCGCATGAAGCACTCTTTGCTGATTCGGATGGACTTTAGTTCCTGGATCAGTCTGTCGGAGTACGTTTTGCCGAGTAATTCTTCGAATCCCTGCCGTCTGCGTGGGGGTTTTAGATTGCGAATGGGGAGCAAATTCAAAATCGTCTCGCTGTGTTTTTTAGACTGCTCCTGATAGTGGGATGCGCCTGAAAACACGGGATCCCACAGTACGCAGCCGTCCATGGCCTCGCTGTCAAAGGCATTGAGCGCGAGCGTGGCGCCGAGTCGCACGCCGAAGATGATGGGCGGTTTTCCGGTTCGTGCGGTCAATTCTCCATAGGCGGTGATGCAATCCTCTTGCCAGCGGAGCAAATCGGCATCTCGGTCGCGTCCCTGGGAATCTCCGGTTCCGTAGTAGTCGAATCGTAAAACAGGCGCGCCATCGCGACACAGCCTGGTGGCGATGTTCCTCAAGAGGAAGTGACAGCGCATGTATTCATGCCAGATGGGTGGGCAGATGAGGACGGGGCGTTTGTCGGTCCCTTTCTCCACCGGATGAAACACGCCGTAGAGACTGTCGTCCCCTCCGAAATAGAAGGACGTCGATGGATCGATGGTCCGAACGGAGGCCGTTCGATGCATAGGGTGCGCTGCTACGCCGAGGGATTCATCACACAGGCGTGCCAAGACCTGCAATGATTCTCTGAGCACATCCATGCCATCAACGGTGACGCCGATTTGTTTTTGTGTCTCGATAATGAAACTCATGGCCAGCAAGGAATCCCCTCCCAGGAGTAGGAAGTTGTCCTCCCGTGAGATGGTTTCGAGCCTAAGGAGTTCGATCCCAGACCCGAAAGGGAGCAAGTCGAAACGGGGCATTAGCCCCGTCGTGTCAGGTGGTTCCTGGCACCTGATGATGACAACCAGATAGAGGAGACAGACAATGAGTAACGATATTGTGATCGTGGAAGCCCACGCCACTTCCGTCGATCAAAAGCTGGAGAAAACTACTGATTGGCGACACCGGCGCGATCTTATGAAAGCACGTTCGCATAAGGCTCGCGTCTACATCTTCACCGAGGGTGAGAGCATCATGGCGATGTTTGGCAACCGTCACTTCCGTCCGTATGAACTCTACAGGGAGCAGGTGATGCCTACCATCATGTCCTTGCTTGGCGTCCCTGATGAGGAGTACAGCTGGTCTCAGAAGGCCGG
>JADFHU010000170.1 GCA_022567055.1 Planctomycetota bacterium | reverse complement strand
ACGGTGGTTGTGGTGATGGCCTGTGCGATTCTTTGGTCGACCCAGGGGGAGAGGTTCGGTGGAATCTTCGACGGCGTCAACGCGATGATCGCCGTCCTTGCTCCGCCAATCAGTACGGTGTTCATTTGGGGCATTTTCTGGCGGCGTGGCACAGCGGCTGCGTCTCTGACCACGTTGATCATCGGCTTTGTGCTGGGTGCGCTGGTGTTTATGTTCGATTTCCCAGCCATGTCGCGGTTTGTCGTCGGCGTCGATGAAAGCGGCACCGCGATTCAAGTGGTGACCAACGTCTGGGGCATCCCTTTCATGCTCCAGGCGTGGTGGCTGTTCGTGATCTGCAGCGTAATTTTCGTGAGCGTTTCGCTGATTACCCTTCCTCCCAGCGCCGAACGACTTGAACGGTATTGTTGGGGAAATCCGCTGGCAGTGATCTTCGGACAACCGTTTGAGGGCATTGGTGATCCGCGTGCACTCTCGGTGCTACTCATGGCGGTAATAGCAATCTGTTATGCTTTCTTTCTTTGAAGTTCTGATATGATTCGCTTCGGGCGCATCGGATACACCATGAGAAGACAACATTGAGGGCACACAATGAGCTTTCTCTTGCAGTCCCGCCATCTGGTTCTTCTCGGCGTCGCTGGCTGAGTCGCTTGACCCAGGTCTGCAATGTGATCTCGTCAAGATGTCGTCGCGTCTTCTTGGCGGCGCGAGAGCACAAACGATCGATAGATGATACTTCGGCTACGGGCTAACCGTTGCGCTCAGCTCCGGCAAATCATACTGTTCTCGCAAGCGTTGCAGTTCACCCTTCAGCGACGTCAGCGCTGTAGCATATTCCTCGTCATCGGCGACGTCTCGCATCTCTTGCGGGTCTTTCTTCAGATCGTACAGATCGAATCCGTCGTTGGAATAAAAGTTGATGAGCTTGTAACGCTCCGTACGAACGCCTTCGTGGCGCGGCACCTGATGTTCTCCGCCATGCTCATAGTAATGGTAGTAAATCGACTTGCGCCAAGCATCCGAGTCGGGTTCCGCAAACAATGGCGTGAGGCTGCGACCTTGCACGTCAGAGGGAACGTCGACGCCGGCGACCTCTAAAAAGGTCGGCACGTAGTCGATGTTTTGAATCAGCTTCTCACAGCGGGTTCCCGGTTGGATGCGGCCAGGCCAGCGAATGATAAACGGCATCTTGAGCGATTCTTCAAACATCCACCGTTTATCGTACCAACCATGTTCGCCCAGGTAAAAACCCTGGTCGGAGCTGTAGATAACGATCGTGTTTTCGGTCAGGCCGTTCTCGGCGAGGTGGTCCAGCAACCGCCCCACGTTCTCGTCGACCGAATCAATGCAGCGGAGGTAGTTTTTGATATAGCGTTGATATTTCCAACGCACTAGATCCTTGCCCGTCGGAGGATTGGCCAGAAAGGCGTCGTTCCGCGGCTTGAAGGCTGCGTCCCAAGCCTTTTGCTGCGCAGGCGTCATCCGCCGATATTCGTTGTCCTTAAGCTCCTTTTCTCGATCTGACGCAAAAGGAACCGGCTGATGCACCTTAAGGTCGTAAGCATAGTAGAAATGCCGGTCAATCGACATCGCATTGCCCGCCAGGGTCGCGCTGCGGTTTTGCCAATCGTCAAAGAGCGTCTCCGGTTCGGGAATGTCGCGGTCGGCGTAACGGTTGACGTGTTTCAGGTCAGGGGCCCAGGTTCGATGGGGCGCCTTGTATTGGCACATCAACAAGAAGGGTTGATCGGCGTCCCGCCGTTTCAGCCAATCCAGGGCGAGGTCGGTCGTGATCGTCGTGCAGTAACCTTCGATCCGCCGTTTGCCCTGCTTGTTGATGAAGTCAGGATTATAATACGACCCTTGACCCGGAAGTATGTCCCAGTGTGTGAAGCCGGTCGGCTCAGAAATCAGGTGCCACTTCCCGATCAGCGCGGTCTGGTAGCCCGCCTTTTGCAACTCCTGTGGGAACGTGAATTGAGAACCGTCGAACGGGCCGAGACCGTTCGAATAGAACCCGTTCTTGTGGCTATGCTTGCCGGTCAGGATACAAGCGCGACTGGGGCCGCAGATCGAGTTGGCACAGAACGAATTGACGAACAGGGCGCCTTCGCGGGCGATGCGGTCGATGTTCGGCGTCTGGTTGATTTTTGAACCGTAGGCGCCGATCGCCTGGCAAGCATGGTCGTCGGAAAATATGAAGACAATATTCGGACGCTCGGCGAGGGCAGTGGCGACCAACAGTAACCAAGAAATCGTGATGAGCAAGATGTGAGGCATGGCGTTGTGTAGGTGGACTGTGGAACGAGCCAAGGCAGTTGCCTATTGAAGATCGCTCGTATTATAATTTGCGGCAACGATTTTGGCTATGGTCATCTGTGAGTCCATGCGCCTCCGCTCTTTTTCGCAGACAAGGCAGTATCGCCTACACATGCCGTCGCTGTCGAATCGCAATACCCATTAGAAGAATAACTGCGAGCGACAGTGTCGTTGGTTCGGGGATGGCTTGGGCACCGGCCGTCGCCGGACCGCCGAGCAAGGCACTAAACGGTCCTAAGTCGCCTAGATCGAATGAGCCATCCATGTTCACGTCGCCATTGATGTCAGCGTCTACCGCAAGAAATCCATGTGCGTCGTAGGCGGCCCGGTTGACCAAGGCTTCAACAATCAACGATGCGTCAGCCGTGGTGACGTTGCCGTCGCCGTTCATGTCGCCCAGAAGACCGCCAAGTCCAGTGAACATCGCGGCCCCATAAGTCCTGCCAACGCTCTGGTATTCTTCAATGAAACTGTCGGTTCTGAATTCCGGCGTGTAGCTGTACTCCGCATTGTAACCTTCGGGCAGCCTGGCCCAGATTTCGAAAATACCTTCGGGTGTTGTCGTGTTGTCCCGGTCCAAATCCATATTGGGATCCAGTGCCAGTAGCGTCGTCATAAACAGATGGTCCGCTGCTGGGTTGCCAACGAAAATGGCGCTGGCCGAGCGCCCCCAGGCCAACAATTAAGTGCATCTTCAATCGGCTACTTCTACCAGGGCATTTTCTGGCTGGTACCCATGCCTGGACCCAGGAAAACGGCATTCAAGAACAACCGTTCCATGGCTGGATACCAGCCACGATACGTTGGATTCGAGGCAAAGAGAATCACCTGTCCGCGGCCATGCCGCTCAACGGTCGCGAAAGACGAATTGGCAAGTCGCTGTCTTGCTTCCGGCCACAGCAGGCCGCTCAGTCGCAAGTCATCCTCATCGACGAGTCGAACCGGCGTCTCGGTCGGGTGCATGGCCATCATGACACTGTCGCTCCCGACCACGACTGGCAAAAACTTGCCCAGTCCAAAACCGAGCCATTGACGTTCATCAATTCTCGCTTTAACGAACACACCAGAGGGCTTGAAGATTCGCTGCCACTCGTCGATGCGTTTGAGCTTCTCAGCGTTATTTGAGGGAACGGACTTTTTCGCTTGCCGCTTGTCTTGTTCTTCGTTGTATTCAGCCTCCTTGAGGTCAGCATTCCCCTTCTCCTCTTTCTCCGTTTGTTCCCCCTGCCCATCGCCCCAGAGATCGTCGAAGTCGATCTCGATTTCGTCCGCCTGTTGTTCTCTTTCGAGGTCTTCTTGATACACGTCCAACTTGTCGAGGACATCCCGCCGCCTTTTCACCGATGAGAATCCACTGTCATTTTTTGCTATCGCGTATGCGGCTTCGCCCATGGCGATTAGCGTTCCGCCGTCAGCGACCCATGTTTTGAGGCCATCTGAAACGGAACCGCGGCCGGAAAGAATCACTATGTTGTACTTGCGTAAGTCTCCCGTCCTTCTGACGGGCGAGACACGCATCTTGAGGCGATAGTCCAACAGGTGCCACACCGCTCCTACCGAGTTTGTCATGTCGGCAGCCGACAGGGCCACGCGCGGTGCATGCAGGAGAACGAACTTTGGGCCACCCAAATCAGGACCTACCTTCCCGACCGACGCCGTTTGCGCCGGTCGAATATTGACATCGAAGTCGCCCGCCAGTTTTTGCAGAATCTCGCCGAGATTGTCAGGATTCTCGTGGCCGCGCAGGACAATGGCGCCGGGCCGGTAGCTGTGGCCCTGCAAATCAAACGGTTTTGTGGCCACGCGCAATTGGCAGTCCTGCTCAAACAGTCGAACCATCACGTCGTAAACGGCTGCGCTGGTAAACTCGATAATGTAACCGTATTTCGGCTTGCTGCGCCAATCAACCGTTTCTCTCACAGACGCCGGGCTTTCTGAGTCGAGTTTAAGGTCCCAGATTTCGTCGACCCAATAGGACTCCAGGCCGAACGCCATGGGGAGGTTCCATGCCGTGACATCGTAAAATCGTGAAGCGCGATGATTCTCCAGTTCTTCGCGCTCAATCTTTAGATAACTGCTATCGGGCCGGGTATCAAAACCCAAATACGCATGAGCCACGCGGCGAAACGGCTGATCGGACTTCACCACCAACGTGCCGGCGGGCAGCTCCAATTCGTCCGTCTCATTTCCCCAAAGGTCAGTTGCGCGTGAAGCATGTACGGATTCTTGGGCGAAACTGTATTCTATGGACAGGCGATCCAGCAGCTCGATAAACCGCGCCATCCTGGCGCGATCGGCGTGGGGTGGCATGAGGAATGTACCGGTCAGTTTCCCATCGCCGTTGACAGCAGCCAGATGGTCTGCGAAGTAGTCACCCAGTATTTCGCGGCGATTGCTCTTCAAGGTATTGAGATTGGCCAGCGAACTGACGAGGTGGTGATGAACCGCTTCGCGATAGGTTAAGAGATGGCCGGTCTCCAACTTATACGCCGCACTGGTGACGCCCGCCTGCTCATAGAGAAGCCCGGCGCCGCCACTGAGGTTGGTCCAGGAGCAGGTATAAATGGGCGCGAATTCCACGTTCCAGTCCTTGGCGTAATAGCTCCAACCATGCCCATCAAAGGCGGCGGCCTGATCGAAACCGTATTGCTCGCGCCAGTGTAGATTTCTGTCGGGAAACAGTGGGCTCAGCGGTTGCCGCGGCGGGTCCATCAGGTAACCTTCCAGCGGCCCCATCTCATGGGAATCGACCATGAACTGCGGATTCCACTCGGTGACGACTTTCATGCGCGCTTGATTCTCTATGGTCACCAGAGATATCCAATCGCGATTCATATCGAATCGATAGTGATTGGTTCTGCCGTTCATAGCATTGTGCTGGATGTGCTGGCCATCGGTGCTGGAAATCGCGCCTGTGCGCTGTTCGATGGATGCCAAATGCCGCTCACGCCCATCAGGGTTCTGCAAGGGATCGATGATGGTAATCACTTGATCCAGGAGCGATATCGTGCGATCGTCCGTTCCCGCTACAAGCTGGTACGCTAGCTGCATGGCCGCATCGGTGCTGGAAAGTTCATCGCCGTGGATGCTATAGGCCATGATCGCCGTGGCAGGGTGGGTCTCAATGAGAGCCCTTCCCGCCGCAGCATTCTCAAGTTTTCGAGGGTCAGCGAGTTTTCCGTTGCCGGCCTTGATTTGATCCAGTCGCCGATGGTTTTCCGGGCTGGTAATAAACAGATGAACCATCGTTCGACCTTCGTGGGTCTTGCCATAGGGATTCAATGTGATGCGGTCTGAGGAGGCGGCCAACGCCTCGAGATAACGCATCATTGGGTCATATCGAACAGCCTTCTCGCCCACTTCATGTCCGATGATGGAAGACGGCGTGGGGATGCTTGGATCAATCGTCGCTGGATCCACGAAGGGAACGCGGGTTGACGTACTTTCATCCATTTGGGCGCAGCCCACAGTGGAATACACACACAACATTACCATGCTCAATCCCATTACCAGCGTACTGGTCGCTGAAGAGCAGCGGCTCCTGGGCTGCGAACGCGGGTGCATTGAGGCTGTTTTCATTTTTCGACCTCTCAATAGAATACACAGAGGAAGCATTCATGACTGCAAGGCGCGACAGACAAGCAATCTTGTCTACGTGGCATTATACCCCGGCCCGCAATGCGGTACAAATATTGATCTGTCGTAAGGAGTTGTGCAAAAAAAAATCATTGGTTTTACGCTCAGATTTACGTCAGATTCGTTCGTGACCGATTGAGCGAAACCGGAAGCGTAGCTGTTCTACATTGAGGATTCGCGATTGAGGAACGGACGAAGATGGCGTGAAGATGAGATGGAAAACCGGTGAGTTATTTTTGCACGACGACTAACTCCATCTGTGACATGAATAGAAGACTCTTGCGGATCACAGCGGTTTCCTCTCGGATGTTGATTTCGTAGCGTGGCGGCACATTGCAAGAGAAACTATTGCTCCCGCTCGTCACCCCTAAGGCGTATCGCATCGGCAAGGAACTCTACACGGCCCTAGGCTATTGCCAAGCCGCCATTGAGCCTTCAGACTCCGGCCGTGTTTTTGAGGATTAACGCCTGAGAAGCTAGCGACTTAAGCACGGTCTCTGTCCGCCTACATAGACTCCATCCCCAGCGCGCAGCCGGAGCGAGGCATTAGAAATCCTTGAACCCCTGCATCCACTGTGGCCAGCCCTCCGGGTGCACGCCTCGGGCCTTGGTCCACATCCCATTGGTGTTGAACTGCGGATGCCATTTCAGTGTCCAGAGTTCTTTAAGATGCACTTTTCGTGCTGAGCCATCCACAAAAGCGGCATTGATGCCGCCGCTGTGCCGATCCATGCAAAACATCTTCATTGCATTGGTCAGATAGCCGTCATGGTCTTCAGGATCTGATGGGGGGAGGTCGGTATCTCTGGGGTACCCATCCACCAATTTACAGTCAAGGAATAGGGGTGTATTGTTAGCTTGCCTGACATTTATCGTTGTTCGCCAGGTCAAGTTGACTGGGGCACCCCAGATTTCAGTTCTACCCGAAGGCGGTTTCGAACACCATTCATTCATTCCGTAGCTTCCCTCCGGAAACTCGTCCCACCAGTTTTCGGGTGTGGCCGTATTTTCCTTCGCAAAGGGTCCCCAATTTATAAACGTCCCCCCATACTCCATATTCGTTCCACCACCGGCAACATTGTCAATGGCTATGTCATTCCTTTTGGTAGAAGGACAATAGCGAATGTCTTGATTCTCATAGTATGCCATAGTCGCGTGGCACCAATAAGAATCGTAGGTGCTCAGTCCGTCTCCCTGGTAATTCTGCGGAAAACTCTGGCTGTTGTCACTTGCGTACAAAGAGAAGATGAGGCCCCAGTGTTTAACGTTCGCCCGGCACATCACGCCCCTGGCTTGCTTCCTGACCCGTTGCAGGGACGGCATGAGAACCGCCATTAGCAGCGCAATGATCGAGATGACTACCAAGAGCTCAATCAGTGTAAATCCACGTCCCTGTCCGGCTGTTCTTGTCAGGTCTATTTGATAAACTCCCTCCCAGAAGATTCATTTTTCGACGCCCACTTTTCGGAAGGCTTCGTTGATCATCTACACCCGGGGTCGACGCAGCAACGGCGTCACCAGCCAGGATGGCTCCGTTGTCTGTTCTCCTTTGCAACAACGGCTCGGAGTCCGGTTAACGCAGCCAACGGGTCAAGCCGAACCAAGGTTCGTGAATAAGGGGCCAGTGCCGATTTGGCACAGGCCTTAAGGGGCTTGTCGATCCAATCGCGTATCCCTTTTCTCGTTCAAGGACCTACTATTCAAAAAGCGATTATTCGATAGCCTGTTACTCGATCGTAAAGACATTACCCGCTTCGAAAGTGTAGCTGTCGTTAAACAACAATCTCACGTTGTAGGTACCGGGTGTAGGAAGACCGGCATCATAGGTCACGGAACCATCAACAGCACCACGTAGATAGATGAAATCTATAAAGTTCTCAGAAGGATCGCCATCAACAAAGAACCCCACCCAGTCGAGATCATTGCCGGCAGCATTTGTAAAATTCACGATAATCGGCTCATTGGGGCTATAGGATGCTTTTTCCGTCCTTACGGTGGGTTGGCGGCCCCGTTGGCGGTCGACCATCACAGGTTGTTTTGTATAGAATTCATTAAGAAAGTAAAAACCGGCGACTGTTCTTGTTGTATCACGAGTCGTTGGAACCGAATAAACGAACCGAAACTCATTATTTTCCTGGCCATCGTATCCGCTGCCGATAGCAGCTAGTACCCCAGTGCTCAGCCCATCCGTGTCAAGTTCCCATGATACACCGGCGTCGTTGGTCCATTTCAACTGACCGTTATTTGAAATTACGCCCTGGTGATAGCCATTTTGGTAGGGTTCTCGAACATATGTGCCTAAGATGTCGGAAATCTGTGTGGATCTGTTGCATGTTGCATTTGTAAATAGCTCAGCATTTGCATCCAGAGTAACAGTATCACTTCCTCGTGAGATCACTACAGAGTAATCGTAGAATTGATTGCCATTGAAATGATCCGGAACCGATGCAATAACCAGGAAAATTTCGCTATCGCTTGCTTCCACTGTTACAGAGCCGCTGCCGGTAATTGCGTTGTTCATTTCTATTTCGATATAATCTGCTTCCCCTTGGCCGGTGACTACAAGCCTGGCTTCAAAGTGGGAACTTGCGCACTCGGAACCGAATTGTGACCCATTTATCAAGAATGAATAAGTCGTGGCCCCAGTGTTATTGATCTTAATAACATTGTAGCTCCATCCCCTTGGCGCGAGCGATAGGGGAGGCAAAAACTCTCCGTTTGCTTCTTCGTCCGTTAATTCGAGAACCGTCGGATTGTAGTTAGCCGGATCGCCCTGGTTCTCGGCCTCCAGCAATGCCACGTCTACCTGCTCAGGTAAGAGATAATCCAGACCACCCGTATTGCGTGCTGCCCAATCCGCAAAATACCCTCGCAGAGCATCTTCACCTACGTTTTGATACAGATATTGCTGAGGGCTAAGTGATGTCTGCGCAAAGAAGCCGCTGGTAATAAGGCGATCGTCTACGTCCGCTATATCGGATAGATAATACAGATAGGTGTGCAAGCCATATTGACGCACCAGATAGAACCAGTCGGTGGCATCTCCCGGCGCCTCATTGCCGAAGCTATGCCAGAGTGTCAAATGCGGATTAGCGAGAATAGCCCCAGCCTCAAGAAATGCCGCAGCTTCCTCCAGGGCATTTTTCGCTGAATACCACTGGGCGACCGATTCGATATACCACTGGCTGTCGCCGGAATACGAAAACCCTGGCGAATTTGAAGAATACTGAAAGATGTGAAAGCCTT
>JADFHU010000812.1 GCA_022567055.1 Planctomycetota bacterium | reverse complement strand
TGCAATTGGGCATCCAAAAGTCCAAGTTATTTCTTGCCGGTTCCTAAGGCCTGAAGCATTGAACTCACATCGCGTAGTATGCCGTCGTTGGGGTCGCAGCCCGCGGGAGAACTGCTCATGAAGTCCAACGGGAATTATCGAGAGAGCGCATCAAGGCGGTCTTTGCCTGGAATCGCAATTTGTCTCTTCTTCACCCTCCTTCTCTCCGTCTCGACCTCATCTGCGGAGGACGCCTCAAGCATTCGAAAGAAAACCGTTGACGAGTCGTCCGGGGGAACCGACGCGTTCGCAGAGCGAGTACCGCCCCCGACCCACTACCGAGGGACAGGCTCGGTCGAAGGCCGGGTGCTCTATCGAGCCGATGCGGAACGCCCCTGGCGCTATGCCCGCTACTATGTGAAAGACCGCCACGAGGGACAGCTCGCCGAGGCCGTCGTCGCGCTGGAGACTACGGCGCTAGAGCGTGGGCCCTCGGAAAAAGCGGCCACCCTTGTCGTCGACCAGAAGGATTTCCAATTCACCCCGGAGACGGCGGCCATCCGGGCTAGCGATAGCGTCAAGTTTCTCAACAGCGACAAGGAGGTGCACAACGTACAGACCTTTCATCCGCAACACTCCTTTAACATCAACATGCCCGCCGGGGGAGAGCATGTCGAGACATTTCGCCAGGCGGGTGGCATTGAACAGCCCTACCGAATCGGGTGCATCTACCACAGTGCGATGCGTTCCTGGATCTTCGTTTTCGATCACCCCTATTATCAAGTGACGAAAACGGATGGCCGCTTTCGCTTGGCGAAGATTCCGCCGGGAGAATACACTCTGCAGATGGTCCACCCGGCCGGACAGTTACGATGGCAGCGCAGCATCCAAGTTGAGGCGGACGAGACAACACAACTTGACATTGTCGTCTCGCCGGATAACAAGCCCCAAAAACGTCCCTAGCATGAACATCCCTTTGCTTCCACTAAGGCACTCTAAAAGGAGAGAATCGATGGCACGACAATTACAGACACGACGCGAGGCGCTCAAAGCCGGTTCAACGGCGATCGCTGCCGCCGTGGCTCACCTGGCGAAGCCCGGCTTCGCATTTCCCCCTGAGGATCCCGGTGAAGAACTCCTGCCCTTTCTGGACATGCCGCGGACGCCGCCGAACCGGCTCGACTGGGAAACGTTGGACGCATGGATCACACCGGCGGATCAGATCTTCAGCGTCCAGCACTACGGTGTACCGGAGTTTGACGCCGACCAGGCGAAAGTCGACATCATGGGGCTCATAGAGAGGCCGCAATCCTTCACGCCCGATCAATTGAAGGCGCTGCCCAAGAAAGAGCAGTTGATGACCCTGGAGTGTTCCGGCAATGGCTCATCGAAGGGATTCATGAATGCCGTCTACAATGGCAAGTGGACCGGCACGCCCCTGGCACCGATTTTGAAGGCCTGCGGACTGAAGACGGGTGCGAAAGAGGTTGTCTTTTTCGGCCACGACACCAAGGAAGAGACGCTTCGCAAGGGCACGAAACGCGAGTTGACGGTGAAGGTGTCCTTCGGCCGCAGCATGTCCCTCGAGGACGCCCTGAATCTCAACGTCCTGCTGGCATACGAGCGAAATGGCGAACCCATCGCGAAACGAAACGGCGCCCCCATACGGTTGATCGTCCCCGGCTGGTACGGCATCGCCAACGTCAAATGGCTCAAACGCATCGAAATCCGGGACAGTCGTTACATGGGCCGTTACATGGGCCGCGACTACGTCACGGTGCGAGGCGAGCGTCGTGGCGATGAGGTGGTGTTTGTAGAATCATCTATCACACGCATGAGACTGAAGTCCATCGTGGCGCGGATCACCCAGCGATCAGGGCAGGATGGAGCCCCTTCGCTGAAGGCATACGGCGCGGCGTGGGACGACGGGACGGGAATCCAAAAAGTGCAGGTCAAAGTCGACGACGGAAAGTGGCAGGATGCTATGCTGGATGCAACGCCGCGGGACAAGTTCTGCTGGGCCTTCTTTTCCATCGACCTGGGGTCGATGGAACCCGGCAAACATACCGTCGTATCCCGGGCCATCGACGTGAAGGGGCGCGTCCAACCCTCGGCCCAAGACGACGAGATCGCCCTCAAAAAAACCTGCTGGGAAGCCAACCAGCAGTGGCCGCGAGAGATCGAGGTCAGTACATGATCCCGTACGGCAGCTATAAGGGATCGGCAAGAAATAACTTGGACTTTTGAATGCCCAATTGCACCCCATCTTTGATCGCTTCTCAATCGCGAAATCCGCGACGTAGAACTGCTACGCCTGTGGTTTCGCTCAATCGGGCGCGACCCAATAT
>JADFHU010000169.1 GCA_022567055.1 Planctomycetota bacterium | reverse complement strand
AGCGCGGGTCCAATGGTGAGGCCCAGCGTTGTGAGCGAGGGTTCGTCCTGCTGCCTCAAATAGTACTCAATGGTCCGACCTGCCAACCGCAGCAGGGTGGCCTTGTCTTCGGACGATAGCAATTGGACTGGCTCCACGGTTTCATCCTTGACCAGGCGTCGTCCAATGACCTCTCACCCGGGCCGAGAGATAACTCACCGAGTTCCGATAGTCACCGGTGAGCCGGCCTGAAGTCGTGTACTCGACAAGGTGCCACCTATGTGTTTGGTCGAGCATGGACAGCAGGATCGCAATCGGCACGCGACCACAGATCGTGGCCCCGGTTTCTTCTTGATAACGCACAAAGGCCGGGGCATCCAGTGCCTCGATGTGGGCATAGGCGCCCAGGTCCAGGGTCCTAAGATTGCTGGCGATGTCGTCCGAAAAAGGTACATACTCAAACCGCGGCCCATAGTGTGTGAAGTCGGAACTGACCACCATCAACGTATCCTGGTCCAACAGTCCCTTCAGAATCGCCGCCACCCGCTGGCTGGTGGCGAGAGAGAGCTGACCTGCCACGATCGGGACCAATCGAAAGTCGGCAAAGAGATGCTGCAATAGAGGTAGTTCAATTTGGACGCTGTGCTCCCCCTGATGGGCCGGGAGGATGTGCTCAAACCCTGGTTGTGCCACCAGAGTGTCCACGAAGGTCCGATCCAACGCTACCTCTCCCAAGGGGGTCTCATAATGACTCACATCGGGGAGACTGCAGATCTCAGGCATCGACATCCGGTGGCTAGGCCCGATGACAACGATCCTATGGTATTGGCGTCTTGAGCGGGCCAATGCTTTGATGGCCGTAGAACCGGAGTATTCATACCCGGCGTGGGGCAAGATCACGGCGATGACGTCATGGAGCGGCTCGGAGTCGAGACCTGCAAGGAAACCGTCCAATTGTTCCTTCAGTAGCGCCGCATCGGCCGGATACCAATGTCCGGCCAGCGTCGATCGAAGCACACTCTTTCTCGCCCTTGGCGCCGTAGTCGACTCCTTTCCCCGGTACTGATACACAGAGGCCTAGAAGGCTGGACGATCAAGCCCATGATCGGACACTGTCCTCAAGACTCAGTGGGAAGCACAAAGCCCCATCCTATAGGGGCGGCGGTTTACGCACAAGAGTCTTGGCGTGGCCCATCTTTTGAGGACAGATTCCATTCGAGCACGTACCGAGGCATTTTCAGTCGGACGGTCCCCCGGCCTATCAGCCCGCTCCGCCGCCTCTGAGGGCGCAATAAAGCCGCTACGCCGAAATTCCGATAGAACCGAACAGAAACACGGTGTATGCTGCTAAGGGACCTGATTCGGTGCAACCCAAAATGAGAATTGCCAACTTGACTGACCTGGAAACAGTGGACCACCACAAAAACAGACAGAAAAACTTCTCTCTGAAGAGCCGCCTACAGAGCTTTCGGTGTGCCATTAGTGGGCTGAGCCTCATGATTCGGTCTCAGCACAATGCCTGGCTGCATGCCTTGGCCACCGCCACAGTCATTGCCCTGGGCGGTCTGCTCCAGATATCGAGAGAAGACTGGTGCTGGTTGGTCTTGGCGCTGGTCGCAGTATGGACAGCCGAGGCCATGAACACGGCCTTGGAGCTTTTGGCCGATGTGGCCTCACCCGAGTTTCATCCCCTGGTGGAGAAGGCCAAGGATGTGGCGGCGGGTGCGGTCCTACTCTCCGCAATCGGTTCGGTTATTATCGGCCTGCTGGTGTTCGGCCCCCATCTCGTCGACTTGGTTTGAAGTGGTGCCCCATGACGGAGGTCGCAATGGATGCCCATCACAGAAGCAGAGGTCGCGAGTCAAGACAGTCAGTTGTCAGGTTAAGTCTGCTCCTCTTGCTGTGGATGCTTGATGCGTCTCAGGCAAGTGTCCTGATACGGCCCATGTTGATCTCATATGAGGCGACGCCCGGCACTGTGTCCCAAATTGCAGTCCTGCTCGAGAACAGGAGTCCGACGGCAACTCAACAGGTGGCCACCAAGATCGTAGAACTGCTCCAGAACGAATCAGGTAAGTACTATCCGCAGGACCCCTGTAGCCCGGATCCGAATGATGGAGTCGATCTAAGTCATCGGGCGACGTGCAGAGAATGGCTCTCGTTTTCAGACGGTCCGGATAGGATCGAGATCGAAGCCGGCACCACGGTGACACTATCTCTGTCTATCGACACGCCGGCCCAGGCCCAAGGTTTCTACTGTGCGGCCGCCATCATCGCGGTCATGCCCAAAATTCAGGACTCGGTGATCGCGACGCGGATTGACTACGTGATCCCCATCCTGATCGAAATCAAGGACAGACCGGGACGCCGTCAGATTGACCTGGTGGATGTGGGACTACGGAGACAGGGGACCGAGCCAGACGCTCTCACCACGGTGCAGATGGTGGTACACAACAACGGACGTACCTACAATCGACTCCAAGCCTCCGCGCGGATAAGACCCTTCGCAGAAGACCACCGGCACACCCCTGGAGACGAGATTGAGGTCAAGGAACTTAGCATCATTCCCGGCTCCAGACTCAAGCTGGAAACGAAACTACCCCATCATCTCACACCCGGCCGCTACCGGGTCACCGGCCTTCTTTCGATCGATGGGGGCCCCGCCTTTATCCTCGAAAAAGAGGTGCGACTGACAGAATGAATTTCGCGACGCCGGATTGACTACTGACTGCCGGCTACCGATTACCGATTACTGATTACTGATTACTGAATCTGCTGATCGCTGACATTCAGTCCGTAAGCTTAATGGGGCAGCCCAGACTCCGGGGATCGGCGAAGATGTTTTTCGTTTCGTCCACGCGGTTCTGAACGCAGAGACAGACAGCGCCTGCGCGGCCTCCCTGGAACCAGTGCTCGGTGGTGGGTGTGATCGTAAACTGTTGTCCGGCATCCAAGGGGATTTCGTGACGCGCCGTGTAGTAGGCCTCCTTGCCGGACGGAATCAGGATGTTGGGGTTGTTTTCAGGACCGGGAACATAGACCTTGGCCTGCCCATGGATAACGCGGATCGTCTCCTCTTTGCCTTCGTCACCCTCGTGAGGGGGGTGCATGTGTTGGGGTAGGGTCTGCTTGGGCAGCAATACCAACAGCGTGGTCCGCAGGCGCGGCGACCGCAGTAGGTCTACAAAGGCGAAGCCTTCCATGAGGACGTTTCCCAGTCCGAAATCGTTGACTGAGAACGCCTGCCACTCCTGTTCCGTCAGGACCCATCCCGATCGGCGTATCAAGGTCTGTGCCTCTTCTTTGGCGGTGTTGAGTTGTCGGGTATTCATCGTGCATCCTCTATAAGGAGAACAGATTGGTCTCGATAAATTTCCATGTCTCCAAGAAGTCACCTCCCTGTATCAGAGACTTGAATTCATCCCTGTCGAGCGACATCAATTTGTTCCAGACCTTCGTCGTCAGCCTGGAGTTGGCCTCGAAGGTCCCTTTGATGTCCCAGCGGGTCGGCGAGGTATCGGAGGTCACATAGTCGCTATAGTTGTATTCCTGAAGATAGTAGAGGAACTCGGCATAGGCCAGCAGGTTATCCGCCCCCGCCATCAAGTCCCAATCCCACTTGGCGTTGTTGTCATTGATGTGGACGTAGTAGGGGAAGCGGCTGTTCGCCAAGAGAGAGAGCACCTCCGCCGGGTTCTCCTGGCCATATTTCGAATGGCCATAGTCGAGTGTGATACCCATGGGGTCGATGCCGATATCGTTCAGGAGGCAGAGGGCCTTGCTGGCCGTGTCCACAAAGCATCGGCCGCGCGTTTCACTCGGTTTGTACTCTATGAATAATGGGATCTCGGGACAGTAGCACCCCGCCTCACCCAGGCCCTCGACCATGTAGGTCCACATCTGCGCGTAATCACAGTTGAAGCTGAATTCATAGCCATCCCCCAGGGGGCAGCAGGTCACCTTGTTGGCCCCGACGGCCACGGCAAAGTCCTTGGATTCTTTGATGAAGCGAATCGCCTTGTCCCTGATCGATTTGTCCGTTGAACTCAACCCGCCCTGACGAAACTCGGGCTCTGCCTTCACGTTGACATTCACGGCAGCAACACCGAGATGGTACTTTTTCAGCAGGGCCTTGGTGGCCGCGGCGTCATTGACCTCATAGGGATAAATGATCTCAACCGCGGAAAACCCTTCCATCTCGGCAACGAGTTGAAACTTCTCTTCCACAGTCTTGGGTTCATTGTATTCGTGAAAGCGGTCCTGGGTACGACCGAGAAATGCCGTGATGACGGCATGTTGGGGTGCATTCATACGTTTCATTCCTTTTAAAGATTCATTTAATGATGCGCGGCTCCTCAGGCATGTTTGCGTCGGCTGGCGCGGCCTGCTTATTTGCTTCGATCGCTACGGCCCTGTTTTTCTGGAACCCCGAGTACAAGTTGTAGCCGATCGCTCCCGCCAAGAGCGCGATACACACTGTGATCAGGGCTATGAATCGGGCCCGGAGTGCGGCGGGAGACAGCCGGCCATCGTTGACACGGTTCGGGTTCATGAAGCACCAACAGAGGATGGCGACCGCGTTGATGCTGATGGCCAGGGCGAAGAAGGTGTTCGCTACCATCAACGGAAAGAGGATGAGGCTCAATGCGCCGCCGATGTTGCCGACCATGTTCATAGCGCCAGAGACGGCACCCGAGTGACCGCCGCCAATGTCGTTGCAAAAAGCCCAACTTGGGCTAAGCGTCATGTCCACGCCGAACGTCGCCATACCAAAGCTGCCCACGAACCAGAGCAATCGAGCTTTATCGGTGACTAGGAAGCCTAAACTGTCGGTTTGAATGGCGGCCAGCAGACCCAGGATGCCCACAGTAAAACCGGTGATCGCAGTACAGCGGCGCGAGCCAACATGATAGCCCTTATTGTAGAGACCCGTCACCATGGAGCCGGCAATCCAGTTGGCGAAGGCAGCAAAAACCAAGGGTACGGCTGCATAGTAGACCGCATTTTCAAGATTCGGCCACTGGTCCTTGATGTGCTTAGGAAGCCACCCGAGGCAAATGTAGAATGTGATATTACTGGCAAAGTATTGCAGCATCGCGAGGGACATGTTCAACGACGTGAATACTTCCGCGAAGGAAGCCTTGACCGCCTCTTTGAAATCTTCCGTACGCCCTTTCTCAATGTAGTCTCGTTCCGCCGGATTGACGCGTTTGTTGTCTCGAGGATCGTCCCGGAACCAGAGCAGCCAGACAGTGGCCCATACGATGCCGATCAGTCCGTTGATCACGAACATGCCGCGCCAGCCAATCCAGGGGATGGCTATCAGCCAGGGCATTAGAAACAACGACAGGGCCCCGCCCAACCGACTTCCGGAGAAGTTGATCCCGTGGGCGAGCCCCCGTTCCTTGACGGGCAGCCAGCGGTAGAAGGCCACTGTCGCGCCGGGAAAGGCCCCGGCCTCGCCCACACCGAACAGGAAGCGCAGGACCAACAGTTGTCCCGCATTCATCGCAGCCCCAGTCAGGGCCGTAAAACAACTCCAGACCGACACCACAATGGTCAGCGACTTGCGTGCGCCAAATCGATCCGCAATCCATCCCGAGGGTATCTGAAAGAGGGCATAGCCCACCGCAAAGATCCCCAGAATGAGTCCCCACATCTCTTTCGAGATAGAAAGGTCCTTCATCATGCTATCGGCCGCCGTGGCGATGCAGGCCCGATCCATGTAGGTGTTGAAACTGTGAAAGAAAAGGAGGGTGACCAGGACAAATCGTTGGCGACTCCTGGGGGAATCCGTTTTGTTCATGCAACTCTCCAGAGGGCGGTCGTGGCCCTGGTTGTCAATCAGGCCGGACGCAGGCTCATCTAGACGATCCCTGTCTTCATAGTAATGATACCTAGCCTGCAGAACGGTGGCCGGCAATTAGCGACTCAGCGACGACGTTTCTGGATCTGTGCAAGTGACTCTTGAGTCGTTGCTCCGCCAAATCGCCGTCGCCCTGTTCAATCGCCTCGATGATGCCAAAATGCTCAGGCAAGGTTTCGTGGGGTGACCTGATCAGACCCCTGTTGTAGCAGATGAGGTGGACATTCCCCAGCATCTCAATCCTGCGAATAATCCGGTTGTCGCTGTAGTCTATGAGCAGCCGGTGGAACTTCTGATCCGCTTGCACGTACTTCTTTTCCACGATGCGCCCGGGCGATTCCTTGAAGGGCAGGAAGAGGTCTTTGAGCCTGTTGAGCTGTTTTTCCGTGATGTGCTGGGCAACTAACCTGGCGGCGATGCCTTCCAATCCCTCCCGGCAATCGAACGCGTCGATGATTTCTTCCAGGCTCATCTTCTTGACCAGCATGCCTCGACGAGGCACACTCTCTACCAGAAACTCATGCTCCAACTTGTTCAGCGCTTTAAGCAAGGGCGTCCGACTGACGCCGATTTCCTCCGCCAGTTTCATTTGGACGATCTTCTGCCCCGGCACCAGTTTCCCGGAAAGAATCATGGCCTTGAGGGTCTCATACACGCGACAACTGAGATCCATGTGTTCGATTTTTGGCATGCCGATTCCTCAACCAACGTCCAAACTCGACAAGAGAGGACTTCTCGAAGATGACCCCTGTATTGCTTTTTGAATCCAAAAAGCAATCTTCATCGTACGACACTCCCCGGTCGGCGTCAAGAGCGATGGTAGAGTCCGCAGGCTCGTACTCGGTGATCACTGACCCCTCTAACATGGGGTATAATCGCCGTTATCTACTCGATCTCAATTTTCGTGCTAGCCACGCGAACCATGGGCGAGCCAGCGCAAGGGATCGGCGCCTAACAGACCGTCGCGCCCGACATGGCTGGCAGTCTCTGATGTGGATGCTGTAGGGAAAATCGACGATGAAATCTATCGCAAAGGCAACAGGTGCCCGTCGGGTTCTTTTTTGCTGGCTCTGGGTGCCGCTGCTAATAGGTGTAGCGCAAGCAGCGCAGGATGATTCGGAGTCCAGTTCAGCAGAAACCCGTGAGGCGCCGACAGCTATCGACGCGGACACGTCCGAAGCGTTCCTTGATCCGCTCGTCGCCCGATGCCTCGAAAGGTTCCATGTTCCTGGCGTTGTGGTTGTCGTGGTCCAGGATGGCCAGACGGTAATCGCCAAGGGATACGGGTACGCCGATATTGAAAAGAAGACTCCCGTTGACCCCGACGAGACATTGTTTCGCGTTGCTTCCCTGTCCAAGCCGTTCACCGCAACGGCGATCATGCAGTTGGCTGAGCGCGGTTCGATCAACCTGCAAGACCACGTGACCACGCATGTGTCCCGCCTCCCTATTAAGCGCAGCTACTCCGAGCCGGTCACGATCGCCCAACTGTTGACGCATACGGCCGGCTTCGACAATTCCGACATCGGTGACAGCGCAAGGACACCTTCTGAGATGATGTCGTTGGAACAGTTCTTGGCCGCACGCATGATGGCGCAAGTGTTCCCACCCGGCACGCTTAAGCATTACTCGAATCACGGCTACGCGCTGGCGGGATACGTCCTTGAGGTTGTTTCAGGCGTACCATTTGACACGTATATGGACGAGAACATCCTCCGGCCACTCGGTATGCAGCACAGCAGCTTTGCGCAGGTGCTGCCGGAACCGCTACAGGACGATCTCGCGATCGGCTACGAGGGCAACGGTGCCTCCTTCGATCCTGTCCCGCCGGAATACAGCAACATGGTGCCGGCGGACGGCCTAAAGACTAGCGGCGCGGACATGGCCCGTTTCATGATTGCTCACCTGCACGGCGGACAGTATCGACAAGCGCGGATTCTCTCAGAGGCCAGTGTACGGGAGATGCACCGCCAGCAGTTTACGCACCATGCACGGCTACCAGGCACGGCGTATGGATTTACCGAGGACTTTGTGGGAAGCCAACGGCTGCTTCGCAAGACGGGCGGCACGGCCGGGTTTTCATCTGAACTCATTCTCGTGCCTGACCGGCGGCTGGGTCTGTTTATCTCCAGCAACACGCGCAGCTCTAGACTCCGCAGAGAAGTGGTCGCCCGTTTCCTGGATCGCTTTGTCACCTCTTCCCAAACTGCGGCACACGCCGCACCCCAAGAAGGTAATCATGGTTCGGTGGGCCGTTTTGCCGGAACGTATCGCTCGACCAGATATGCGCGGTCGACGTTCGAGAAGATGAGGGTATTGGGAAACTCCGAATATCGGCTGAGCGAAGGGGCTGACGGGAAACTTCGATTTGACAAGGAGGCTCTCTTGGTGGGGATCGACCCACTGTTGTTTCAATCCGCGGGCGGCACACTGATCGCATTCCGCGAAGATGACCAGGCAAACATTACGCACATGTTCATCAAAGGTTCCGCCTTTGAGAAGATCGCGTGGCACGAAGCCAAGATTGTGCAAACCATTCTGTTAAACCTTCTCTTGGCGGTGATATGGAGCGCGCTTGGCTTCGGGCCGGTCGGATGGATCGTCCGCCGGATTCGTGGACAAACATATCACGCTCGTCGTGACGGTGGTACGGCACGGACGATGGCAGGGTGGGTCGCGACTTTATACTTGGTCTTTACACTCCTGCTCGCCGGCATGGCCCTGCCGACGCGACCGCAGAATGACTTCGGCGTCCACCCGTATTACGTCGTGATGCTCACCCTCCCGCTACTGGCCATCCCCTTGACAGGCGCGATGATCTTCTTCACCCTATTTGCGTGGAGGCGACGTTTTTGGAAACGCCGAGGCCGCGTGCACTACACCCTGATGACGCTGGCCGCGGTCGCCTACATCCCCTTCCTCCACTATTGGAACTTGCTGGGGTTTCGATTCTGATCGCGTAAGCTTGAAGACAAGGAAGCGGATTGTTAACAGTTCTCGGCCAACTCGGACACGTTTTACCGTGCTGCTCGGAACAATTGGGTCCGGCCTTGTGGCCAGACCCAATGACAGTTTTCAATGTGCGCTCACGCCCTCGCGATCTGACGTCCATTCCCCCGCCCGTGGGAAGGCTCACCCGATGGCCTTCGCACCCTTCTCCTCGGTACGAATCCGGATGCAGTCCACCAGATCTGTCACAAAAATCTTCCCATCACCAATCTGACCACTCTGTGCCCCTGCAATAATGGCTTCGATCGTCCTGTCTACGTAATCATCGTTGACGGCTATTTCTATTCTCAGTTTCTTCAGCAGATTCACTTCGAATTTCACGCCGCGATAGCTCTCTTCGTACCCCTGCTGCGCTCCACACCCCAGGGCATTGGTGACGG
>JADFHU010000811.1 GCA_022567055.1 Planctomycetota bacterium | reverse complement strand
AATCCCCCACACGTGTCCGCTTTTGGAAGTCGTTGACGCACTTGGGCTGGCCCCTGGATCGTGATATTCTGGCCACCTTACGGGCCGGGGAGGAATTGGAGTAAGCGCACCGTCCCCTCTCTTAGGGACCTGCAATGAACACAACACTATGAAAACGAATAGAGGCCACACCTTGGCACTGATGTTTCAGGAAACATCGGTGACCATCGCTCAGGTCCCCATAGGGCGCAAGAAGCACTCGGCCCATCGGGTCGCGACCTTTGATTTTCCCGCCCCCCTGAGCGCGGACAGCGCGGAACAATTGGGACAAAGCCTGCGATCCTTCTTGCGAACCCATCGACTCTCCGCCAGGAGGGCGGTCGCCGGCGTTCCCGCCAAATGGGTGGTCGGTAAGCCCATCCAGATTCCACCCACCTCTCCCAAGAATGTGACGAGTCTGCTGGCGATTCAGGCGGAGCAGGCCTTTTCCATCAACTACGACGACCTGGTGGTAGACTACTGTGCCCGGATCAGCCCGAGCGAGGCCAACCGAGTGCTGTTGGTGGCCATGCAGCGGAGCCGTCTGAATGAGATTCAGACCTTGAGCAAGAGTGCAGGCCTGCAACTGGTTTCTGTCACCCCGACCGCCGCAGCCACGAGTCTATTCTCCTTGACTTCCTCCCGCACCCACTGCGGCATCTACGTACAGAATCAGCATTGCGACTTCGTTCTCTGCGGAGGGGGATTGCTCCAAGACATCAAACACATCCCCGCCCGTCTGGGCGAACCCGATGCGAAGGGGCTGAGCCCCGACCTGCGTCGGCAACTGCTCTTGGCCGGCCAGAACCATGAGACGTCTGACCCCCTAGAAGTCCTTTTGTGGTCCGATCAAGCAGACAGCGGCGAAAGTCTTGGCCTGCTCCGTGAAGCCGTCGATCCCGGCAGTCGGGTACGCCGGGGACGCGATGCGCTGCTCGAGGTGGGCCACGTCTGTTCCGAGCAACTCGAGCCGACGTATGACGCCGCCATCGGCCTGGCATTGGCCCGAAACGAGACAAATCTGCCGCTAATCGATTTCCTCAACTCCCGCCTGGCCGTCAAGCTGGAGACCTCGCACCGAAAGGCAATCGTCTGGTCTTGCCTCCTCGGCCTCGTCCTGATCGGCGCCGCAGGTGGCCTCTACTGGATTTACCACCAGGACAAGCAGGCCGTCGCGGTCTCTCAGCAGGAACTACAGGCGAACGGAGACGCTCATGCTGCTGCCCTGGCCATGAAGCAAAAGATCGCCCAGGCATCCACCTGGTACGGCGACCGGCCGGCCTATTTGGATTGCCTGCGTGAATTGACCCTCGCCTTTCCGGAACGTGGCGACATCTGGGTTCGCAGCCTGAGCCTGGAGGCCGATGGGTCCGGTCTCGTGACGGGCGATGCCGTTGACCGAGCGAGCGTCAATCGGCTCAGTGACGAGCTCATGCGATCGGAAGCCTTCGCCCAAATTGAGAATCTACATACAACGTCGATTGGCGGAAACTCTCGAAACGTCACCTATGCCATTCGTTTTCAGTATTTAAAGTGAGGAAGCCCATCTCATGGTCTTATCAAAACGGGAACGCAGGATCTTTTGGACCACGCTGGTGGTGATGGTGATGGTGGTCTTCGATCGCTTTGTGATCAACCCTGGGCTCGAAGCGCTCGACTCGGTAAGCGAAGAGAAGCAGCGTCTCGACGCCGAAGTCAGCGCGATGCGGGACGTGTTGGACCCGAACCGTAGCACGACGCGGGCGCGCCAGTGGCAAGAGATGATCGAGAATGGACTGCTGGATGATCCATCGGCGGCCCAGAGCAGTATGCTCCATGCCCTGGAAGAGTGGTCCGAGCAGAGCCGCGTGCGCCTCACCTCCGTCACGCCGCAACGATCGACCCGCGACAGAGAACTACGCGACAGAGGACTACGCGACATCGTCTTCACCATCGCCGGCAAAGGAGACATGGCGAGCATCGGAGAATTTGTCTGGCTGATTGAACAGACCAGCAAGCCGGTCAAGATCACCAATCTGACGCTGCTGGGCTCGACCAACGCTTCGGGGCGGGACCTGACTCTGTCACTCAAACTCTCCTTGCTCTACCTGGCCGACGAGGACACGATATGATGACAATACGAATTGGTTTCTTCATCCTGCTCTATTTGCTTCCCAGCGGCCTCGCATTCGCCCAAGTCGGGGACGGTCAAGAGAGTTTCCGTCGCAGCTACAGCATCCTTCTCGAGCGAAACATCTTCTCCCGGGATCGGCGTCCCTACGTGCCGGAACGAGAGCGCTCGACCTATGAGGCGCCCCCCCCGCCGCCCATCGAATCGACTCTCGTGCTCTT
>JADFHU010000168.1 GCA_022567055.1 Planctomycetota bacterium | reverse complement strand
GTGCGGTTGATCTCAAAGCGACGCTCCAGTTCCTGGAGGGAGAACCGGACGAGTCCCCTCTGGTCGACTTCGTCGCCTGCCCTACGGGCGGCGGACACGATCTGCGGTATTTGGGCCAGAAACTCCATGTCTGAGCGGCGTTCGTTCAGGTATTGGCCGACGACATCGGAGGCACGGATGGCAGTGGCGATGAGACCGTCTGCCATGCTCCTTTCCATCTCGGCGGTCGTGCTCCGCGTAGTGAGGACGGTGATCGATCCGATGACCACCACGGCTACGGGTGCACCGATCAAGAGGAAGGTTCTACGAAGTTTTGATGCTGATTCAGGCATGAGCGGCTAAGCTACGGAAGGCTTTCATGGTGAGCAAGCTGTTATAGATTACCGCCACGATGAATAAAGCGGTACCAGCGACAGAAGCATACGATCCGGGAGCCGTGGAGGCCAAGTGGCGAGCCCGTTGGGCTGAGAGGCGCACCAACACCACCGATCTCAAACATGCGGCAAATCCCTATTTCAACCTAATGATGTTTCCCTACCCGTCCGCAGAGGGACTCCATGTGGGGAACGTGTTCGCCTTTGTCGGGAGTGACATCCACGGCCGAACCCGCCGGCTACAAGGATTTGACGTGTTCGAGCCACTCGGCTTCGACGCGTTCGGCATCCACTCGGAGAACTACGCCCTCAAGGTGAACACGCACCCTGGGAAGCTCATTCCGCGAAATATCGAACGGTTTCGCGAGCAACTGAAGCGGATAGGGTTGATGATCGATTGGGAACACGAACTCTCCACTATCGATCCGGCTTACTACAAGTGGACCCAATGGATTTTCCTCCAACTCTACAACCGGTTTTACGACGAAAAACAATGTCGCAGTCGGCCAATCGACGAATTGCCGATCCCAGCGGAAGTCGAGAGTAGCGGCGCCGATGCGATTGAAGAGTACCGTCGTGAGCATCGCCTGGCTTATGTTGCAGAGGTCCCCGTCAATTGGTGCGAAGCGCTCGGCACGGTGTTGGCGAACGAGGAAGTTCAAGGCGGGCGCAGCGAACGAGGCGGTCACCCAGTCGTGCGGATGCCGCTTCGGCAGTGGATGTTGCCAAGGTGGGCTACGAAGCGATGCAACGGGGGAGACTGGTCGCGATCAACGACTGGAGAATCTCGCTGCTCTTGAATTGGATGGTGCCGTTTCTTCCCCGAAAGACCGTGCTGCGTCTCTCGCGAGGTTACATGGAGAAGAAAGCTCAGCCACCCTCATAGCTTCTCTGAACGGCCCCTGTGCAAACCCTAAGGTCTGAGTGGAAAATCATGATTCATTGAGAAAGAGACGGGCTATGAGGACGAAACGTTCCTGCGAAGGAGTAGCAAGGGGCATGCTGAGATTGCTGAGTTACTGAAGAGCCATGGTGCGACTCAGAAGGTTGGGGAACGGGACTCTCGCCCTCATCATCTGCGTTCTCTAATTCGCGGGATATTCCCTCCGCCGGGCACCTGGGAAGTGGAAATTGAGAATTGAGAACTGCAAATTGAGAGTTGGCGATGTCCGAGCAATTTCAAGTTCTCAATTCTCAATTCTCAATTTCAAATTCATTGCTCGCGCTTGAGACCTCCGTCATCGAAGGCGCCTTTTCGGAAAGCAGTTCTCCTCATGCGGTCCCTAGTGCGTCATCAAGTCTTAATGTTTGGGTATAGTCGCTTCAGTTTTCGCCGGGCGTGGTCGATTCTGAATTGCCAGTCGATGCCACGTTGTTTCGCATTCGTTTTCTGCGACCAGGTGGCAATCTCGGATTGGAGAACTTCGAGTTCGCCGAGGCGACGGCCCCCCAGGCATTGGCTGGTCAGACAACTCAGTTCGCACTCGGCGACGTTTAACCAGCTACCATGCTTTGGGGTGTAACAAAACTTGAGTCGTCGCAGATACGCTTTTGCTTTGTCGGGTTCGAAGGCTTCGTAGAACGCGCCTTTGGTATGTGTATTCAAGTTGTCCATCACCAACGTGACGACGTCGCAGTCGGCATACCGCGTGTCGAGCAAATGAGCCACCTCCAAAGCCCAATCGACTTTCGTGCGTTGGGCGCGGGCCGTGGCCTGTCGATATCCGCAAAGCGGTTCGGCGAACATGAAAATGCTTGCTGTTCCATTTCGCTCGTACTCATAGTCAACACGCTCGCCATGCTCTTTGGTCGCTTTGATTGGCACGCGCGTTTCCTTCAGTAGTTGAACGGGTTGCTCGTCCATACAAAGAACCGGATGTGCAGGATCGTAAGCTTTTTCGTATGTGTCGAGCACTTCTTCCATGTGAGCGACAAACTCGGCGTCCGCTTGCGGCGGGATGACCCAGTACTCGACCATCCGCTTAGTCATGCCATTTTTTTTAGCGTCCGACGTACCGTCTCATAGCTGATGGACTCGACGATTTCAAGGGTCACCAGTTCATCGGCCAGCAGTCTCAACGTCCATCTTCCGTAACCCGCCGGTGGTTTTCCCAGCCGCATTGCTATTAGTTTGGCTTCCCCTTTGCCATCGAGAAGAGGCTCAGTGGGCGGCGTCTGGCGTTTCTTTCCATTGAGAGCGAACTCAAAACTCTGGGTGACCAGACGCTTGCGTAGATTCTCGATGGTCTGCACCCGACAGTCAAATGCTTCGGCAATTCTCGCATCAGTCCAGGCTGGGCCATCCGCGTCAGCCTTTAAAAGGATGTGTGCTCGACGCACTTTCTGCGACGTGCCCTTGAGCTTCTTGATCACCTCTTCAAGCGTTCCGCGTTCAGCTTCAGTCAATCGTACGATGTATTTCTTGTGCATTGGTAAACCTCCATGTTTCGTGATGGTTGCACAAGATCTATCGGCTGTTGGGCATTGATAACCCAAATTATTAGGCATGATAGAGCACTAGTAGCAAATGGTTAAGTGTACCGATCATTGCTACAGTCGCCCGACCTTTATGCAAAGAACTGACACTTCAGAACGAATATCTCAGACGGGTAAACAAGATTTTCAAATCCAAGATCAAGATACGTATGAACTTTACCGATGACGAGCGGAGAACATTAGTTGATGCTGCTTTGGCGAGGTACTGGGCACGACATCTTCGACTTTTGTGAACGAGAACTCGTCACTTTGAGTGGGGGAGGGGTTGAGAAGAAGATGGCAATTATTGACTTGTCGAGCCAAGATGGAACCATCAAGCTTGTCCTCTTAATGAGACACATATCCTTCTCCAAGAGATCTATACGCGTTTCGTACGTATCAGTAGCCGATTGGCGGTTTCATCCTCGGGAAACACCTCCTTCACGGGATCCCATTTCAACGACCGTGCTAAGCGATAGGCGATGATCGTCAAATGGCCTAGCGATGCCGCACGATGGCCGAGTTCTGCATCCGTACTGGGACGCTGCCGGGTACGCATGCACTCAAACCAATTCTCGTGATGGTTGTTGTCACCTATGTGTACCTCCCGGTCCTCCATCTTCATGGCCGTGAATAGGTCTTCCGGGCCGCCCTCGATCGGTCCGCCAGTGGTCATAGAGGTAAGCCAACCCTTTTCGCCTACAAAGACACCGCCGAAGTTTCCCGCCAGAGGTGCCGAGTCCGGGACAGCCTGGTAAAGCCGTTTCACGTCTTCCCAGTCTTCCACCAGATGCAACAGTGACCCATTGGCATACTCACAGGTCAGCGTCGGATAGGCGCTATCTTCTGGGTGATGAATCGCCACGGGTCCGCTTCGCTCCATGCCGAGGGCATACTGAATCACATCCGCGGCGTGCGAGTGGTATCCTGTCACGGCGCCCACCCCAAAGTCTCTGTGAAACGCCCAGGGGACGACCCCGGGCGAAGGATTGGTATGAAAGAGGCGGTTGTAAGGATGCCACGGCGCGGGACCCACCCAACGCTGCCAATCCAATCCCTCGGGCACGGGCTCTGCGGGCAGGTCTAAATCCAAGGGCACGTAGGAACGACTTGCCGTCTCCAGATCAAAGCTATGGACATAGGGTTTAAATCGGGCTTGCCGACAGTATCCCGCCATCGACCGCCAAAGGGTAAAGACCGACTTGACCTGGCCCAGGCCACCGCTCCGCACAAAGTTACAGACCTGTCTGATTCGGGTGATGGAACGGTACTGGGTCCCGGTCTGGAAGATGCGTCCATACCGTCGAACTGTTTGCTCCAGTTGACGTCCCTCGTTGACGCTAATAGAGATGGGCTTCTCGCAATAGATATCTTTGCCGGCTTTCGCCGCATCGATGGCCTGTGGGGTGTGCCAATGGTCGGGGGTGACAATCACCACCCCATCGATGTCGTCGCGGGCCAGTGCCTCCCGGTAGTCGTTGTACGCGTCACAACGTGTCTTGGCATTGGCATAGATCGTGTTGACATTGGATTGGGTGGCCTCGAGACGCGTCCGGTCCACGTCGCAGACGGCCAGAAGTTCCACGGACGGGTCGTAGGCCAGACGGCGTGTGTGCCCTTCTCCCATCCTGCCGAGTCCGATCTGAGCCAGGGTGATCCGGTTGCTCGGAGCCACGTGCCCATCCGCACCCAATGCGGACGCGGGGATAAGGGTCGGTAGTGCCAGGCCGCCCGCCAGGACGGCCGTCTTACCGATAAATGCACGGCGGTTGATCTTACCACTTATACGTGTCTGCTTGGATGCTTTCTGCGACATCATCATTCTCCCTGGCAGCGTTCGGGCTGCTCGAATAAAAACTTTGTGAATCCGCATTCTTCATTACATCCGTCCCAGCCGCTCCCACCGGGCCCTCATGTCCGCCAAGACGCCGGCGTGTTCCGCCAGACTGGCGAGGTCTTGTTGCTCGCCGGGATCGTTCTGCAAATCGAAGAGCTGCTCATAGGGTGGGTTGTGCTCCGTATAGCGGATGTACTTCCAACGCTTGGTTCGCACGCCTTCACTCTTGGCAATCGGCCGCCGTGGGGGTTTGGTATTGTAAGTGTGTTCATAGAACCACTCGGAGCGTCCGTCCATCGATTTGTCGCGCAACAAGGGCCCGAAATCTTGCCCCTGCATGCGAGGAGGACACGCCACACCACCCAAGGCCAGCATGGTTGGGGCGAGATCGATATTCAATACCATCTGATCGCGTCGGGTCCCGTGCGACGCGGTCGGCAGTCTCGGGTCGCGTACGATTAACGGTACCCGAATTGATTCTTCGTACATAATCCACTTGCCGGTCAGTCCGTGAGCGCCGCGCAGGGCACCGTGGTCGGAGGTAAAGATCACCACCGTGTTTTTGTCCAGTCCGAATTCCTCCAGGGCTGCCATGATCCGGCCCACCGCGGCGTCCACCCCGGTGATCAACCGATAGCAGGTGCGCGCCCTACTGATGAAACGTTCACGCGGGTCTTCCGGCCAAACGGTACGGCCGTTAAGTGACTTTCGCAGGAATTCGGGTTGGGCTTCGTAGTCCTGCTTGGTGTAGTTCACAGGTGGCGTAATCTCCGCGTCGCGGTAGCGATTCGGCACGCACGGATCGAAGTAGTTCCACGGCCCGTGCGGCGACTTGAAACTAATCGACAGGCAGAATGGTTTGTCCGCCGGATTCGTGCGGAGAAACTCAATGGCCTTTTCCGCCAGCAGCGTCGTTAGGAAACGCGGCTTGCCGTCAACCATTTGGCGGAAATTAATGGACTGGGGAAAGCCAAACCAGAAATCGAATTTGTCGGCCGGTAGCGAGAGGTGGCGAATCTCTTCCGACGGCCTTCCGATCGCCATCTTCCCCAGGAAACCGGTGCGATAACCCGAGTTGCGTAATAGCACGGGATAGGTCGCATCCATGGCTTCAGACGATAGCGGCGTCGCGAAATCCTCAATGCCATGACGCCGCATATGCTGACCCGTGAGGATCGAGGCACGGCTGACGCAGCAGATGGCCGTGGTGACAAATGCGTTGTTAAAGACAACCCCCGCAGCAGCCAGCCGATCGAGGTTGGGCGTTTGAATAACCTTGTTGCCCATGCAGCCTAGGTCGTCGAAGCGCTGATCATCGGTAAGTAGAAAGAGAATATTGGGCCTGGAGAGTTCGACCGCGGACACAGCGCCGGGAAGCCGACCCATGACCGTCGCCGCAAAGAGCAGGACCACGCGCAGTTTCACTGTCAGAGACATATCGTTTATGTTCCTTGTCATTTCGCCAACTCCAGGGTGACCTTGTCGAAGAACCTCGCCGATGTCGTGACCTCGGGCAGGGAGTCTTCCCAGTCATAGGAGTACTCCAAGCCGAACATCTTGGGTTGAATGCCTTGGCGATGAACCTCTTTCAAGAAGGCCTCGGTCCTGCCCACGCCCGTGCCCCAGGGCACATCGTGACCTTGCAAAGTCAATTCGTTGAGGTCATGCATCTGTACGACCAAGAGCCGCTGGCCCACGGTCTTGACTGCGGCAAGGGGATCGATACCGGAACGTATCCAGTACCCCAGGTCCGCGCAAACGCCAATGCGGAGTCCGCGCCCCGCACAGACCTTCATGACGGCCTCCGGGCTCCAGTAGTGGGGAGAGGCCTTCCGGTCGTGGTTGTGGAGTGCGAGATTGATATCATAGGCATCGCAGAACGATTCGATCGTGTCCAACGACTCCAAGGGAGGTTCTGAGATGAGGGTTTCGATACCCATCTTCCGGGCAAATTCGAAGACCGCGCGGCATCCCTGCTCATCCCCGGGAATTCTAGCATAGAAACAGGTCAGCATGCGCACCCCGGCATCGTCGAGTTTCAGGCGGATCGCCTTCAGTTCGTCATCGCTCAACTGGGCGTCGAATCTCTTGTCGCTATCCTTTCTGACCTTCTGAAAGCTCAGCCCCCCCAAATAGACCAGACCCACCTCCTCGGTCTTCGCGATGGTTTCGAAGAGCGTGTATCGGTGGAAGGTATAGGCCGTCATGCCCAACGGCCATCCGAGCTTCTCTTGCGCGGCGATCGCCGGTGTCAACCGGCCGCTGGGAATGGTCGGGGCCGGGAGATCACCCAAAGCGAATTGGGCTGCGCCCAAGAAGAAGCTCAGCATGGTGGGATCCCAAAATTGGTAGGGATTGTGACCAACGGTCGTATTGAAGACTCGGCCCCTGCCATAGTGTCGTACCCAGGCGACGGCGTAGTCTCGGTCCTCGCGTTCGTGGGGTTTCGAACTGAGATCGGTCTTCTCGGTATCGATGCTGAAGAGCACACGCACACGGTCACGCGAATAGGGCTCGCGTACGCGGAAGAACTCGTCAATTAGTTCAAAGCCCTCTGACGGGAAAGGCGCCATCAGAGGATGGCCGGGGGAGTCGACCTTCATGACGGCCCGTTCCTGCCCCGCGCGATGGCGCGCACCGCGTCCACCGAGCATGCGCCCGAATTCCTGCCAGTCATCGCCCCCACCGGGCCCCCAGCGCCAGAAGGCGACCGTGGTTCCGTGTGTGCCCATGACTCCCCCGCCGCCGTAGATAAACTCCATCAGATTCTGTCTGAGCTGGGGATCGGTGAACTGGTTACCGACCGTGCTGTTGAAGAACACCGCGTCGAATGCGGCCAGATTCTCCTTCTCGAAGACCCGTGGATCGCGTGTGATCACCGTTTCGAAAGCGCCAGTCTTCTTACCCATCTCCTGAAAGGCGAGGTTCGCGTAGAATCGCGAGGGATGACCGCCGTAGACCACGTTCAGATCGAAGATCAGCAGCCTCCGCATTTCGTTGGGCGTTGCCGGCGCCCGTTCCGGCAGCGCGGCGATAATCATGTCCCGGTCTTTAGCAGGGATGACAAACCCCTTATCCTCGACCCCTCCCACCTGATAGGCCGACGCGACTGGCGTTGCCACAGGCCGACCCCAAACCATTCCCCAAGACAGGCACCAAAACACTATGCACTGGACAATACGAGTATTCAGTTTTTGAAAACGCATTTCCACTCCTACAGATTAGAGTTTGTCGTGAAAAGGTTCATTAAGATGTGCTGTTTCTGCCGTTTTTCCCTGCTATTCGTCATGCCATCTTGGACTTTTGTGAACGAGAACTCGTCAATTATCGCTGATTTCAACCGGTCTTCCAAGCCCTATTTTCACTGGATTTGGGTCCTCCAGACCTTGAAAAAGTTCTCCCTTAAGCCTTAGCAGACGATAATGTAGGCATGTCTTCTACAATTCGAACCCGGCAAAGATATGATCATCGACTCCGTAATCTTGTGCGGTCATCCGGGAACATCAGTCTCGCAACTCAACTTGGTGTTCCTCGGTCCACTGCTCACAGTTGGCTGACATCAAGTCAAGTCGAAATCGTCACCGTCGACATTTTCGATAGGGACATCCTCAGCCTCCAAAAGGAAGTTCTCGCTCTTCGCAGACGGCTCACTTGGATCGTTGCTTTGTTTCGGTTGGTAGTGGTATTCATGGTAAAGTTTGGTGCGTTCAATGTTTGACGGTAGCCTCATTGATCGCTACACTTTTTGCGACTTTTGATGGAATTATGCTGGAGTTCAATCGATGAGGACGGTGCCAAAGCATGAGCTTGTAGACAGAATTGCACGGAGAACGGGTACCAAAAACGGAACTGTTAAAGCCGTAGTTCAAAACTTTCTTGACGAGATAATTGCAGAGCTTGCACTGAATAATCGGTTGGAGTTTCGAGACTTCGGTGTATTTGAGCCGCGGCTACGTCAAGCCAGAACTGCACAGAATCCCAAGACGCTGGAACGAGTTCATGTCCCAGCTAAACGCACGGTGAAGTTCAAGATGGGACGGATGATGAGTAAGAAGTTGAATAAGGGTACAACATCTCATGAGTAAGTTCTCGGAATTGAACAAGGTCGAAGTATTGAGTAGGACGACTCACACTATTCGGTATTCTTCATGAAAATGAGATGACCTTACGTGTGATGTGGACTGTGTCAATCTTGGCGATTAGAAAGTGAGGCCGCGATGAAGAAAGTGATTCCTTTGGTTGCTTATATTGTTTGTGTAACTTATGCCTCCGGTGCTGTTCTTCAGAGTCCCCGCTGGCAACCGCAGGATTTCGATTTCAGGAGTTCCACGATTTTTGAGAACCCTTTCACAGTCGATTTTGGGGCCATTGTGACAGGACCCAACGGTCGCGTCTTCACGACACTTGGCTTCTACGATGGCCAAGGCATTTGGAAGCTTCGCATTGCCGCCAACGTCGAGGGCCAGTGGACCTTTACCACACGGTCCAGCGAGCCAACGCTCAACGGTAAGACTGTCTCCTTTGCGTGTGTCCGAAATCAAAACACCGAAGTCCACGGAGGTTTGCGGGTCGATGCCGACAACCCGAATCACTTTGTCTATGAAGACGGCACCCGGTACT